>NZ_JBQWIE010000013.1:0-100418 GCF_056745525.1 Parasediminibacterium sp. HNIBRBA5674
GTTGCGACTTTTGAATAATAACTCTTGACATAATTTACACTTTAATGATTTAGTGTAAACCTATTTTAGGACAAGACAAAGGAAGTTTTATTGCTCGCAGATAGCGCAGATGTCGCTGAAGGTGAATAGACAATGGTCAATAGTTAGAAGTGAAAACCTCTGTTGCTTCTTTGCTCTGTGGTTAAAACGCTTCCTTACAATGACGAGCAGTTTCACCATTGACTACTGACTATTGACTACTGCCTTCTCACCATTCACTGCTACCTACTAACTATTTATGATAAGAATCATGTTTTTCTATGACTCATCGCATAGGCAGGCCGTGGCTATAGGGGCATTTTTGCTGCATAAATAATAACTATGGGAATATTCATTGTCATCGCATTGTGTAGCCTAGTTATCTCGCTTGGCTTTTTGGTGGCTTTTTTATGGAGCGCCAAAACAGGTCAGTACGATGATAGCTACTCACCACCGCACAGAATATTATTCGACGAAACCAAAACCATCAACTAATCAATCAGCAGTATATATGGAATTACAAAAATTCGCTTATGACAACAGGATGCCTAGAAATTTTGCCATCGCTACCGTAGTTTGGGGCGCAGTGGGCATGTTAGTGGGCGTTATTATCGCTTTTCAGTTGGCTTTCCCTGTTTTAAACTTTGGTTTGCAATACACCACTTTTGGTAGAATTCGTCCATTGCATACCAATGCAGTGATTTTCGCTTTTGTGGGTAATGGTATTTTTACGGCAGTATATTACTCGCTACCACGTTTGCTTAAAACACCTATGTGGAATAGCTTGCTGAGCAAAATTCACTTTTGGGGCTGGCAATTAATTATTGTAGCCGCTGCCATTACCTTACCACTTGGTTTAAGCGCTGGTAAAGAATATGCCGAGCTTGAATGGCCTATAGATATCGCCATTACGTTGATTTGGGTAGTGTTTGGTGTAAATATGTTTGGTACGATACTTACCCGTCGTGAGCGTCATTTATACGTAGCTATTTGGTTCTTCATAGGCTCATGGGTTACGGTGGCTATGTTGCACATTGTTAACTCATTCGAATTGCCAGTAAGCCTTTGGAAAAGTTATTCATGGTATGCAGGTGTGCAAGATGCTTTGGTACAATGGTGGTATGGCCATAATGCAGTGGCCTTCTTTTTAACCACGCCTTACTTGGGTTTAATGTATTACTTTTTACCTAAAGCGGCTGGCAGACCAGTCTATTCTTATCGCTTAAGTATTGTACACTTTTGGAGCTTAATTTTCTTATACATCTGGGCTGGTCCTCACCACTTATTATACACTGCTTTGCCAGAATGGGCACAGTCACTAGGTACGGCTTTCTCTATCATGCTATTGCTACCTAGCTGGGGCGGTATGATTAATGGTTTGTTTACCCTACGTGGTGCTTGGGATAAAGTGCGTGAAAACCCTGTATTGAAGTTTTATGTAGTAGCGGTTACTTGCTATGGTATGTCCACCTTTGAAGGGCCAATGTTATCATTGAAAAATGTGAATGCTATTTCTCACTATAGCGATTGGACGGTTGCACACGTACACATTGGTGCATTGGGCTGGAACGGCTTTTTAACCTTTGGTATGTTGTACTGGTTAATCCCTAAAATGTTCAATACCAAATTGCATTCAATTAAGCTTGCTGCCACGCACTTTTGGATAGGTACGTTAGGTATTATTCTATACGCAATACCTATGTATTGGGCAGCTTTTAGAAGCTACTTTATGATGAAGGCCTTTACACCTTCTGGTCAGTTGCAGTATCAGTTTATAGACATTGTACAAACAGTAGTACCGTTTTATGTATTGCGTGCTATAGGTGGTACTATCTATTTACTAGGTGTGTTTTTAATGGTGTACAACTTAATTAAAACCGCTAAAGCCGGTAGCTTTGAAGCTGTAGAATATGCTGAAGCACCTGCACTAGAAAAAGCATACAAAGCACCTGCTAACTCTTTCTGGCACTCTGTAATAGAACGTAAGCCAATAATGTTGCTAACGTTAAGTTTAATAGTAGTAGCTATTGGTGGTATGGTAGAAATGATTCCTACTTTCTTGGTAAAATCTAACGTGCCTACCATTGCTAGTGTAAAACCATACACACCATTGGAGTTACAAGGTAGAGACATTTACATACGTGAAGGTTGCTACAATTGTCACTCACAAATGATAAGACCATTTAGATACGAAGTAGCCCGCTATGGTGATTATTCTAAAGCAGGTGAATCGGTGTACGACCATCCTTTTCAATGGGGTAGCAAACGTACAGGACCAGATTTAGCTCGTATTGGTGGTAAATATCCAGATAGCTGGCATTTTAACCACATGCTAGAGCCAGTATCTATGTCGCCAGGTTCTATTATGCCTACTTATGGTTGGTTGTACGATCAAGATATTGATGAAGGTTCTACCAATTCTAAAATACACGCTATGCGCAAGCTAGGTGTACCTTATGCAGAAGGTTACGAAAGCGAAGCCAATAAAGACTTAGAAAAACAAGCACAAGGCATAGCCGATAACTTGAAGAAAGATAAAATAACAGTAAGTGGTAAAAAAGAAATCATTGCATTGATAGCTTATTTACAACGCTTGGGCAAAGACATAAAAACAGATACCACTAATTATTCGAAATAGTTTCATAATCCCTGCTGTAGATGGTGGGTGTAAAAGCCCACCTAGCAGCATCGATACAAAACGTTTGAATCAAACAAAAATTTACAACGATGAAATTCTCTCATTACCTAGAAAAAATAACAGGTGTAGGTGTATATCCTATGGTATCGCTACTGCTGTTTGTGTTCTTTTTTACAGTGGTTACGGTATTGGTATTTAAGCAAAGCCAATCTGAAATAAACCACATAGAAAACCTGCCTTTAGATAACTAAACTTTTTACAACGATGCAACTAATAAAAAAAATTACTGCAACTACAATAGGTGCTTTTGCTACATCTTTAGTAATGGCAGAAACACCAAGCAATACGGTTTCTTCAAGTGTTATTGATGGCGATACCATGCTAGTAATCTGCATTAGCTTATTGGCTATTGTAATTGCATTTTTAGGCAATACACTTATCTTCTCAATGAAGTCGTATAAGGATAAGGTGCAACTTAAAAAACAAACAGATGCTACTGTAAAAGCAGCCATGTTTATTGGTTTAATGCTAGTGAGTGCATCGTCTATGGCGCAAGCTACTACTGCTGCGGCTACAGAACCTGTGGCAGTATCGCATACCAGTGGTTTTAGAATATTGCTATACACCATTGTAGGTTTAGAAATGTTGATTATTGTGCTATTTGCACAGCTAATAAAATACTTTATAAACCCAGAAGTTTTATTTATAGCCAAAGAAGCAAGAGCGCCAAAACCTGCTTTGATTAACTGGGGTAAAATATGGAATAACCTTAACCAATTTAAACCATTAGATCACGAAGCAAGTATAGATACAGGCCACAGTTACGATGGTATACACGAGCTAGATAATGTAACGCCACCTTGGTTTAAAATAGCGTTTATAGCTTCTATCATTTTTGCCTTTGGCTATTTATATCGCTACCATGTGGCTAAATCTGCACCCATGCAGGTAGAAGAATATGCCATTGAAGTTGCTGAAGCCAAATTGCAACAAGAAGAATATTTAAAGAGTCAGAAAGACAATGTAGATGAGAACAGTGTGGTAATGCTAGATGCAGATGGTGTGAGTTCTGGTGCCGCTTTATTTAAAACCAACTGTGTGGCATGCCATGGTGCGCAAGGGCAGGGTGGTGTAGGGCCAAACTTGACCGATGAGTATTGGTTGCACGGTGGTGGCATTAAAGACATTTTTAAAACCGTAAAATATGGCTGGCAAGAAAAAGGTATGAAGTCTTGGAAAGATGATTTCTCACCAGTACAAATAGCGCAGCTAGCAAGTTTTGTAAAGTCATTAAAAGGCACCAAACCACCAACACCAAAAGAACCACAGGGCGATTTATATAAAGAAGTTGCTGATTCTGCTACTGCTGCTGCACCCAAAGTAGCAGATAGTACCGCAGCTAAAAAGTAGTAGAAATGATTGGGTAAAATGTGATGATATGATAGACGAGGCAAACGATATACAACACGAAGTAACGTTTAGAGATAGGGTAAGTAATGTAAACGAAAAGGGCTTACGCAAATGGGTGTATGCAACACAACCAGGCGGTAAGTTTTATAAGTACCGCACTTGGGTGTCTGTATTTTATTTGGCGATATTTTTTATACTGCCGCTAATAAAATACAATGGTATGCCCTTTTTTATGCTCAACTTTCCTGAGGGTAAGTTTATAGTATTTGGCAATATTTTTTGGCCGCAAGACTTTTTCATTTTTGCGGTATCGATGATTACGTTCATTGTGTTTGTTGCCTTGTTTACTGTCATTTATGGTAGACTGTTTTGTGGTTGGGTGTGCCCACAAACAGTGTTTATGGAAATGGTGTTTAGAAAAATAGAGTGGTGGATAGAAGGCTCTGGTGCGCAGCAGCGCAAAATGAGTGGCACTACATTAACAGCCGAGCAGCGCATAAGAAAGTTTGTAAAGCATGGTGTGTTTTTAGCCATCTCTTTTTTAATAGCCAATACGTTTTTAGCGTATGTCTTAGGCTTAGATGGGTTATTAAAAATTATAGAAGAGCCAATAGCTGAACACACAGTTTTATTAACTGGGTTATTGTTTTTTACCTTTTTGTTTTATGCGGTTTTTGCTTTTGTACGTGATATTATTTGTACCACAGTTTGCCCTTATGGTAGGTTACAAAGTGTGTTGTTTGATAAAGACACCATGCAAATTGCCTACGATTACAAACGTGGCGAGCCAAGAGGTAAACTATCTAGACACATTGAAGCTACAACCGGTGATTGCATTGATTGTAACAAGTGCGTACAAGTATGCCCAACTGGTATAGATATACGTGATGGTGTGCAAATAGAATGTGTAGGCTGTACGGCTTGCATAGATGCTTGCAACGAAGTGATGTTTAAGATAAATAAGCCGAAAGGCTTAATAAGATATGCATCTGAAAATGAAATAGCCAAAGGCAATAAGTTTCACTTTAATGGCAGAATGAAAGCCTATTCTGTATTGCTGGTGATATTGCTAATAGTAACCACCGTGCTTGTATTTACAAGAAGAAGCGTAGATACACATATCACTAGAGTGCGTGGTCAACTATACCAAGAAGTAGGAAAAGATACTTTGGGCAATTTGTTTAATGCCATTGTATTGAACAAAACAAACAAAACTTTTGGCGTAAGCATGAAGCTAGAAAATATACCGGGTGAGGTAAGTTTTGTAAGCACAAAAGATGCACAAATGAAACCTGAAGCAGTAAATGAAGTGACGTTTTTTATTCGTGTAAATAAGCAATACATTACTAGAAGAAGTACAGATATAAAAGTGGGTATTTATAAAGATGGGCAGAAAATACAAACTGTGAAAACCGTGTTTCTTGGGCCGTTTTTGTAAGCAACCAATCATCATTACATCATTCAAATCAATACATACAATTATGAACTGGGGATATAAAATATTAATCGGCTTTTCAACCTTTGTAATAGGTATGCTTTGTATGGTAGGCGTAGCCATGAAGCAAAGCAATGAAATGATAGATGATAATTACTACGAGAAAGAGTTGAAATATCAAGATAAGATAGACGCTTCTAAAAACTTAAGTGCTGTAGCTGAAAAGCTAAGCATTACCGATAGTGGCAATGTAGTGGTATTGCAGTTGCCGCTGGCTACAGTAGGCAGTAATACTACCGGTACTATTGAGTGCATTCGCTCTGCTGAGCAGAAAAAAGATGTAATGCTACAGTTACATGTTGATGCAGCTGGTAGACAAGTGTTATCTAAAGCGTTATTTGTAAATGGTGTGTATCAGTTGCGTTTAGACTGGGTTACAACTGGTACTGCCTATTTTCATCAGCAAGTTTTAACTGTTACAAAATAATATGCTAGCAATTGCATTCATAGGTTTAAGTATTGGCTTCTTAGGAAGCTTTCACTGCGTAGGCATGTGTGGGCCTATTGCTTTGTCTTTACCTATCATGCATGAATCAAAAGCAAAACGCTTACTACTTATTTTGCTATACAATTTGGGCAGAGCCACCACTTATGCAGCACTCGGTGCATTGGTAGGTATTGTGAGCAATCGCTTCTTTTTAACAGGTTATCAGCAGGTATTGTCTATAGTGCTTGGGTGTTTGATTTTGCTTGTGTTGCTTTTAGGTAAGTTTATTAACCTAGAAGCGACTGTATTTAAAGGCTTTCATAGGCGTGTGCAAGGGTTATTGGCTAAATATTTACATGCAGAAAAAAGTACCGCAAGTTTTTATGTAATAGGCGCAGCAAATGGGTTGCTACCTTGTGGCCTTGTGTATATGGGCATTGCAGCCGCTGCCGCTACAGGTAGTGCAGCGCATGCAGCTTGGTTAATGTTTGCCTTTGGCTTAGGTACATTACCGTTAATGTTTAGCTTAATGATAGTAGGCCGTGCCATACCTGTAACGGTAAAGCAACAACTGCGTAAAGCCTTGCCTTATTGTGTAGGCTTAATGGCTTGCCTACTAATACTACGTGGTATGAACCTAGGTATACCTTTTATAAGCCCAATTATGAATCATGCTGCTAGCGGGGTAATTAGTTGTCACTGATTTTTTATGAGTAATTCTGATTTATTTACTTTTTGGCACAATTATAGAATTATTGCTAGAAACAAATAGTACCATGAAAAAAATAGTATCGTTAGTAATTATTGCAATGGCTTTGGTAATTACTACAAATGCACAAATAAGAAAAGTACCAGCCACTGTTACTGATGCTTTTAAAGTGAAGTTTGCTACTGCATCGCAAGTTGAGTGGAAAGACAGAATTACCAATTTTGAAGCAAGCTTTAAGTTGAAAAATATCAATCATACCGCTAAGTTTACCAAAGAGGGTACAATGATAGAAACCACTGGTGAGCTTGATTTTGTACAACTACCCACTAGCGTAAAGGATGGTTTTAATAAAAGTAAGTTTGCAGACTGGGAAGTAAAAGCAGTGATTACGTTTCAAGAAACTGATAAACCTTTTTATTACAGAATCACGGTAAAGAAGAATGACATTACAAAGCGTTTTTTATACTTTGATAAAAATGGCAAATTGGCAAAAGACTCAATAACGATATAGGAAATTGTTAATAAACAAATGAAAGCTACGCACGTAATGGTGTGTAGCTTTTTTATTGGCTAACCGTTAATCATTTTTGATTGGTAATTGTGGTATTTTCGGCGATATTTAATTTTATTTTCACCACAAAGTGCACAAGGGATTTTCACTAAGTACACAATCATTGTGAACCTTGTGTTTTACATCGTGTTCTTTGTGGTAAAGCCTTTAAAAATATACTGACAATGACAAAAAAGCTACTGATTGTTTCACTTTTTACACTTTCATTTTCGGCTATTGCAACTGCCCAAAGCGACCGCTGGCAGCAACGTATTAAATACAATATTGACGTAAAAATGGATGTGGTAACCAACAGATTTGTTGGTACTGAAAAACTTGAATACACCAACAATTCGCCTGACACCTTAAAGCGCTTGTTTTTACACTTGTATTGGAATGCTTTTCAGCCCAATAGTAGTATGGATGTGCGTAGTAGAGAGCTAGGTAAAACCTTGATAGGTAAAAGTAGAACAGGTGAGGATTTGTACGACTGGGATGCTCGTGTAAAAGACAGAATCAGCAAATTGACCGATGCTGAAATTGGCTATCAACGTGTGAAAAGCTTAAAGATAAATGGTGTAGCACAAGAACTAGTAGAGCATGAAACGATACTAGAAGTAAAGTTGAGCAAAGCTATTTTACCAAAAACTAAGACATTAATTGATGTAACTTTTGAAGCGCAAGTGCCATTACAAGTGCGTAGAAGTGGCCGTGATAATGCAGAAGGTGTGCGTTACAGTATGAGCCAATGGTATCTTAAAATGGTTGAGTACGACTACCAAGGTTGGAACGCTAACCCATACATTGCTCGTGAGTTTTATGGTGTGTGGGGTGATTATGATGTAACCATTAACATAGATAAAAGCTATATGGTAGCTGCAACTGGTGTGTTACAAAATGCCAATGCTATAGGATATGGCTTTGAAGCAGCAGGCGTAAAAGTACCTGCTCCAACTGCTAATACATTAACGTGGAACTTTAAAGGCGAAAATATTCATGATTTTGTATGGGCTGCTGACCCTCAGTTTAAGCATTTAAGCAAAAAAGTAAGACCTGATTTAACCTTACATGTGTTTTACAAAGCCAAAGATTTGGTAGCAGATAGTGCTTGGAACAATGTATTATGGGCTGCTGAAAAAGCATTGCCATTTATAGAAAAGAAATATGGTAAATATCCTTACCCTCAATACTCATTTATACAAGGTGGTGATGGTGGTATGGAATACGCAATGGCTACATTAATAAAAGGGCCAAGCCTTGGTACGGTATTTCATGAGTGGATGCATAGTTGGTACCAACATATTTTAGGTACTAACGAAAGTTTGTTTGCATGGATGGATGAAGGCTTTACAAGTTTTGCAGAAAGCGAAGTGTCTGATTATTATTATGCAACTTGGGCTGCACAATCGCCTTACTTAAGTGCTGGTGCAAAAGCAGGTGTGGCACGTATTGTAGAACGTAGTAAAACACAGTTACCATTGGTTCAGGCATCAAGTTATCAAGGGTATTTTGGCCTAGCCAAAAGCCCTTACGAAGAGCCCATGAGTACACATGCTGACCATTATAACACCAACTATGCTTACAGCAACGATGCTTATAGCAAAGGCGCTACGTTTTTGGCACAACTTGGTTATATAGTAGGTGATAGTGTGAGAGATAAAATACTACTAGCTTACTACAACGAGTGGAAATTTAAACATCCCAATGCGAATGACTTTATTCGAGTAGCTGAGAAAGTAAGCGGTATGCAATTGCAGTGGTACAAAGAGTACTGGATTAACAGTATTAAAACCATTGATTACGCTGTAGGTAATATCGATTTGGTAGATGGTAAAACCTCTATTAACCTAAAACGTGTAGGTAAAATGCCAATGCCTGTAGATGTATTGCTAACCTTTAAAGATGGTAGCCAAGAGTTGCATTATATACCAAGTAGCTTACAATTTGGCGAAAAGCCTGTTGAAAATGCGATACGAAGAACAGTACATGCAGAATGGAAATGGACGCATCCTGATTATAGCTTTACCACTAGCAGAAGCATTAAAGATTTAAAAAGTATAGAAATAGATCCAACACAACGATTGGCAGATATCAATAAAACCAACAACAAATTGGTAGTGCCAGAATAGAATTGTGATTTAATGATTTGAATGATTGTGAGAAAAAATAATAAGAGCCGCACATTTTGTGCGGCTCTTATTTTTTAAATGGTATCGTGAAAATTCACGTACATAGTTTTTTAACGCTTAATACCTACATGAAAATTCATGTACTATATTTTAGCTTAAAAAATGGCATAGAGAAAACTTGTGTGCGATATTTCTAAATGATAAATGCCTACATGAAAACTCATGTACCATATTTCTGCGTGGCAAATGGCATCATGATTATTTATGTACCAAGTGTTTAACCAATTAATAGCTACATGACTATTCATGTATAGTATTTACAGCTAGTAAGTGATTTTCATAAAAACAAAACAGCCCTGAGAAATTTTCTCAAGGCTGTTTCTTTAAATCCTATTAAATCAGTCTAATCCTTTCAAATCAAGGTTCAGACGTAATTATTCCCAAATTTCACCTTTGCCATCAATCCAGTTTTTAACGGCTTCGGTAGTTACACTCTTCGGGCGTTCTAATGCAAAGCCCAAAGCTCTATCCCAACATAGGCTAGATAATACACCCAATGCACGGCTTACCGCAAACAATACAGTGTAGAATTCATACTCAACTAAGCCATAATGTACTAACAATGCACCACTGTGTGCATCTACGTTTGGCCAAGGGTTTTTAATTTTACCAAGTGATTGTAAAATTGGAGGTACTACATCGTAAATGTTCCATACGGTGCGGCACAATTTGTCTTCTGGCATGTGTTTTTTACCAAATTCCATTTGTGCAGTAAAGCGAGGGTCAGTTTTACGCAATACTGCATGGCCATAACCAGGTACTACTTTACCACCTTCTAAGGTTTCTTTTACGTACTGCGCTATTTGTTCTCTTGCAGGTAAGTCAGTATTTAGTTTCTCCTGCATCTCAAAAATCCATTTAATTACTTCTTGGTTAGCCAAGCCGTGTAAAGGTCCCGCCAAGCCATTCATACCAGCTGCATAGCTTAAGTAAGGGTCGCTTAATGCGCTACCTACTAAGTGTGTGGTGTGTGCAGATACGTTACCACCTTCATGGTCAGCATGAATAGTCATGTACAAGCGCATCAATTCTTTGAAACTTTCATCTTCAAAGCCCATCATGTGCGCAAGGTTACCAGCCCAGTCTAGCAAACCATTTGGTTCAATATGTTCTTTGTTTTTGTATTTTCTTCGATAGATGTAAGCAGCAATACGAGGCAAACGGGCAATTAAGTCCATCGTATCATCGTAAGCAAGACTCCAATAATCTTTTTTATTAAGCCCCTTTGCATATTCTTTGGCAAAGTTACTCTCTGTTTGTAAGGCCATTACGCCCACCACATACATGGTCATTGGGTGCGTAGTAAGTGGCAAAGCATCTATGGCTTTAAACACATGCATTGGCACGTGACTTCTGCGCTGCCATACGTTAGAAATGTGTAATGCATCTTCATTGGTAGGTAGTTCGCCTAATAACATCAAATGAAACAATGCTTCTGGCAAGGGCTCGCTACCACCTGCTGCTTTTGGTAGTTTTTCTTGCAGTTCTGGTATAGTATAGCCTCTAAAGCGAATACCTTCTTGTGCATCTAGCAAGCTGGTTTCTGTAACCAAGCCAGTAATGCCACGCATGCCTTGATAAATTTGAGCCAATGTAACTTCACCAATTTTTTTGGCGCCATGCTCTTTTATAATACTTTTTATTTCCGCATTGGCTATGTCTGCCTTTACCTTAAATTTTTCTTTAAGTACACCCATGATAATTGGTTATTTTTTATAGCGAGTAAAGAGTTTTTTGGGTCAGCTGTTGTATCACTTTCCATCTTTAGTTGCGTCGCACACTGGAACTTTTAGATACACTTATCAGCGCGGCTAAAAGTAGTACAACTTCTTGTGCAGAACAAAACATTTACAAAGAAGTTGCGTGAAAATGCTATAAAATTTCTTTATAGGTAATATTTTAATGCTCTGTTTGTAATACTTATCACTTTAGTAAGCAACTAGCAATAAACGTAGTTTAGTAATTTTCATTTTTGGTTGCATGATTTATTGTTGAATCTTTAATACTTGCTGTAGGATTGTTATCATGTTTACTACCACTTTTCTTTTGATAAATCGGGCCAAATAAGCTCTTGGTAAATAGCTTTCACCTTAGCCATATCTTCAGCCGAAATATCATTTAAAGCTGCTGCGCCAACATTGTTAGCAACCTGTTCAGGGCTAGATGCACCAGGGATCACACAACTTACTTCGCTAAACATAAGTACCCATTTCAAGGCAATAGCAGAGAGATTATTAGCATTCGGAAATACTTCTTTTATGGCTGCTACTGCGGCTAAGCCTTTCTCATAATTAACACCAGAGAAAGTTTCACCTTTGTCAAACGCTTCACCATTTCTGTTGAAATTTCTGTGGTCATCTTTATCAAATGTAGAAGTGTTAGAAAACTTACCTGTAAGTAAGCCACTTGCAAGTGGTACACGTACAATAATGCCTACATTTTTATTTGCTGCTTGCGCAAAAAAATCTTCAGTAGGTCGTTGTCTTAGCATGTTGAAAATAATCTGAACCGTAGTCACATTATCGTATTCAATAGCTTTCAACGCTTCGTCTATCGTTTCTACACTTACACCCATGTTCAATATTTTCCCCTCTTGTTTCAAGTTGTTAAAAAGGTCAAATATTTCTGGGCGGTCGTAAGTTGCTGTTGGTGGGCAATGCAATTGTATTAAGTCTAAAGTTTCTAAACCCATTCTTGTAAGGCTATCTTCTACATATTGTCTTAAAGCTTTTGGTTGATATAAGGCATCAATATGAGGTGAAAATTGTCTACCACATTTAGTAGCTACATATACTCTTTCTTTTCTCGAACGTACCACTCTGCCTACTGCTTTTTCACTTTCGCCATCGCTATATACATCTGCAGTATCTATAAAATTTATCCCATTATCTATCGATGCATTGAGTATGGCATCAGCATTTGTATGATTAAAAGTGGTGCCCCATTTGCCACCAACTTGCCATGTGCCAGTACCTATTTCAGAAATCTCGAAGCCAGTTTTGCCAAGTAATCGTTTCTTCATACCAATGTTTATTTGCTTGCGAAGATATTATTATGAAATGTAGAATGGTTCAGTAATATTATGATTGGTTTGTTTATTTTTCTACCTCTAACAGCAACAAAAAAGCCTCACCAAACGGGTGAGGCTTTTAAAAAAGTAAAGCCGTTATTTTAAGGTAGAAAAATCAATATTAATATACTTAAGTGCATCGGCTGCTGTAAGATCAGCAGGTGTCATTAGTATTACCGAATAGATTTTACCATTGCCAAGTACAACACCTGTTTTTGAAGTAAGATTGGCAGTATCTGTAAACACATTAATATTGTAAGTACCTGCTGCTACCTGCTTAAAGGTGGTATAAGTATCGTATGATAAATGGTCTAAAAAGTTTCTATTCGTATAGTCTAACTGATCTAAACCTACGCTAATAATTCTGACATTTACGTAATTAAAATAAGCCTGTGATCTAAAGTCAAGTACACGTATACCTGCTTTGCCAGCTGCAGGTGTTGTTAAATCATCTGTTACAATTGAAATACGCCAGTTATAACCTACACGGTAAATAAAGCAAGAATAGTATTTATCACTTAGTAAGTCGGCGTAAACATCCACAATAGTATTACCACCAAATGTTACTTTAATATTTCTACTACCAGCAGCAACTTGTTTATATGCAGTTGAATAATATATCGCTACATCACCTTGGCCAACACCATTTAGGGTGACATTTACATTGCCGTAATCCATTACGTTATAGAAGCGAATATTTGCTGTACCAGTAGTACCTGTGCCAGTGCCTGTACTTGTAGACGTGCTAGAACCATCCACTACTTTAGTACAAGCAGTTAAGCCCAGTAGTAATATTAATATGGTATTTAAAAGTGCTTTCATGGGTTGATATTTATTTAGCAGGAACGATTACTGTTGTAGTAGCCGATGCTGAACAATTAGCATTTGAAGTGGCTGTAAGTTTTACAGTGTATGTCTTTGCAGTTGTGGTTTGTGTATATGTTTTTATGTTAAACGCATTAGCACCAGTAGTGCCATCACCATAATCCCATGCGTAAGATGTAATAGTGCCATGCGGTACCGTTGATGTGCTGTTAAAAGCCCAAGCGCTGCCAGATGCATTGCTTTGCTGTACAGAAATAGACGCTGTTGGCGTTACGTCTTGCCCAAATGAGGTAACAGGTTGCAACACTTTATACAACTGTGAGTTATTGAGTGTAATGGTGAGCGTTACATTGTATGAATTTGGAAATGTGTAGCTCTTATTAATTGGGTTACCAGTACCGCCAATACCATCACCAAAATCCCAACTATAAATAGCGCCTGCGGGTACACCTGTTGTAGGCCCAGTAAATGTAAACATCTCACTACTTGGTTTACAAGGGCTAGTGCTTGTATAAGTGAAGCCACCAGTTATGCTATAACCAGGAGGCACAGTTATTACTTGCGACCTTGAAGATACGCAACCAGCATCGCTTGTAATGGTTAGTTTTACGGTAAATGACTGCTGTACTGAAGTTTGTACATATGTATGCGTGCTAAAACTACCAGTGCCATTACTACCATCACCATAATCCCATACGTAAGATGTAATAGCACCTTTTGCTAAACTGCTTGTGCTGTTGAAAGTGTAATAATTACCAGTTGTTGTAGCATTGGTTTGCTGCGCATAAAAAGAAGCAACTGGTGTTACACCTTGCCCTACGGCAGTAACAGCCATGGTGCTTTGGCCAAGTATTTGGTTATTGTTTTTAACTTTTACTAATACGGTATAAGAGCCAGATGTGTTATAGGTATTGGTGGTGCTTGAGCCTGAACCAGAATTGCCATCACCAAAAAACCACTCGTAAGTAGAACCAGATGGTGCACCCGGTGCAATCACATTAAAGGTGAATATTTCATTACTTGGTGCACATGGCGCTGTGGTAGTATATGCTATCGTAATGTTGCCAATACTACCGCTACTTGTACCGCCACTACCGCTAGTGCCACCTGGTGGTGGTGTAGTAGTTCCGCCGCCGCCACTACTGCTAGATGCTGGTATTGTAATGATTTGTGTTTTTGTAGCTGTACAACCTGTTATGGCACTTGATACTGTTAGTTTAGCTGTAAATGTTTGTACTACAGTAGTTTGAGTATAAACGTGGGTATTTACGCTACCGCTGCCACTTGTGCCGTCACCAAAATCCCATACATAATTTTTTATGGTACCATTGGTAATAGTACTAGTGCTTGTAAATATCATGGTGCTTGTAGTAGCACCTGCAACAGCTGTAAATGCTGCTGTTGGTGTTGTGTTTTGCCCTAAAGCGGTAATATTCAGAGTAGACTGACCAAGAATTTGGTTGTTATTAATCACTTTTACCAAAACAGTATAGGTGCCAGCATTTATGTAAGTATTTGTACTTGATACGCCTGTGCCAGCATTTCCATCACCATAGTACCATGCATAAGAAGAGCCAGCTGGTGCGCCCGGTGCTGAACAGGTAAATGTAAATACCTCGTTACTTGGTGCGCAAGGTGCTGTACTTGAATAGTTGATAGTAATAGTGCCAATAGTACCGCTGCTTGTGCCGCCACTACCAGTTTGTCCGCCAGGTGTTGTGGGTGTAGTAGGTGTTGTGGTGCCAGTACCAGGTGTTTGACCCGGTGTAGGTGCAGGATTACTAGGGTTGCTAGAACCACCACCGCTACTGCTGCCACTACCAGAACCACTGCTACTGCCTGTACCACTAGTACTGTTGTCAATTACTTTTACACAGGCCGCTAAGGCCAATGCTATGTAAGCAACGATTAAGAATTTTGTTTTCATGTATGTATTTAACGGTTTACTATTTCACCCATCATGTGCAATAACTAGCCTTTGGGGCATACTGCACACGTCATGTGGTAAATAGTGGGTACTTATTTTACTATAAACTAATCTTGGGCATAGTTTATTGTGAATGACTGCAAGTTGGGGATATTTTTTCGTTTGCGCTGTAATTCGTAGTCATATATCAACTGCCCAATATTTTTCATAAAGGGAAAGCCAACCGTTTCGTAATCGTATGTATCGTCGTTAAATATCCCGTCTTTATTACATAGTAGTGTAGCGCTTAACATAAATTCTACTTTTTTGTCAGTATCTATTATGTAGGCCACATCTGTTAAAAAGCCATAAGCATCACCCACTTTGTTAAAGACACGAATATTTGGTGGTAAGCTGCCTTTCTCGCTACCGAAAAGCAGAAACTTACAATAGGCATCCCAATGATTGGCCGTATCGTAGTAAGGATAAGTACTTTCTCTTGGGTAAGCACTCATCCAATGTTTTACAAAATTGTAATCGGTAGGCGATAAATTAAATTGCTGTTTACTTGGTACAGCATCTGCAAATAGTACGCTTTGAAGTATATGGTGCAAGTCTTGTAAGTACACCCTGTTTTTCTCACTAAAATTGAATGGTTGGTTAATCAACTTGCTGCCTTTATAAAACCCTTTACCTATAGCTACATCTAGTTTTGGAAAAATGGCATTGCTATACTGACCTTCTTGGCGATATAATAGTTTGCATGTGCTATCGTAAAAGCTAATAGGATTGGTGGCTCTGTTTTGTTCGTTGGTAAGGCTTCTTTGCAAGCGATGCCTAATAACTACATCTGTAAAACCTTTGTCGGCTAGCTTTTGCTGTATGTAAGCTTGCCCCAAAAACTCGTACAATCTGTTAAAAGCATCATTATCACTTACTAAAAATATTTGCTTAATATAATTAGCTACCGATGCTTTGCTGTCTTTTGCTGTAGGATTTGTGTACACCCTATCTTGACCACTAAAACTACTATCAGTAACCATGGTGCTATTCATATCTACACCATATTTTTTAAGTGTATTCAATTTTTCTAAAGCCAAAAAAGCAATGGGCATTTTTACCGTACTAGCAGGGTAGAAGTAGGTATTGTTGTTAAGGTTAAACGTATAATCAGTAAAAGTTGGCTTGTTGTGTTTGTCTCTGTCTATTTTGGTGTAAATAATTTGCAAGCGCAAGCTGTCTTTATTTTCCAAAATACTGGCAAATCGCTCAGGTTTGCTGCGCATCAATTGTTCTAGCAGGTTCACATCTTTTTTTGAGGGCTGTTTGTTTTGGGCAAATGCTTGCATGGTATAGCAACAAAGAATTAGCAATAAGTATCTCATGCATCAAACTTAATAAAAAAATGACTGCTTGTGATAAACGGCCTATGCCTTGTGCACATTTTTCAATTATCTTACACCATCTACCAAACAAACCATGTATGAGAATAGCGCTCAGTAGTTTTTTATTGATGATTGTATTTGCCACAAATGCTCAATCATTTACATCCACAGAAATTGCTCGCTGGCAAGCGCAAGCCAAGCAAGTAAACATTATTAGAGACAATTATGGTATACCACATATTTATGGTAAAACCGATGCTGATGCTGTATTTGGCTTGCTATATGCACAATGTGAAGATGATTTTAAACGTGTAGAAATGAACTACATAGAAAAGCTTGGCCGCTTGTCTGAAGTAAAAGGCGAGGCAAGTCTGTACGACGATTTACTGATTAAGTTATTGATAGATTCTACAGAAGCGGTGGCAGATTATAACAAAGCACAACCTTGGCTAAAGAAGCTTTTAAATGCCTATGCTGATGGTATTAATTTTTACCTCTACAAGCACCCAACTGTAAAGCCGATTATGCTTAAACGTTTTAAACCTTGGTATGCATTATTGTGGACAGATGGCAGCATTGGTGCCATTAATACTGCTGATATTACTACATCAGAGTTAAAACAGTTTTATGGCAATGATAAAAGCGCAGTAGCAACAATTGCTAAAAACATAGATATAGAAACTGGGTCAAATGGTTTTGCCATTGCACCTAGTAAAACCGCTTCTGGCAATGCTATTTTATACATCAATCCTCACGTTACTTTTTACTTTAGACCAGAAGTGCAAGTAGTAAGCGAAGAAGGTTTAAACGCTTATGGTGCAGTAACTTGGGGGCAGTTTTTCGTGTACCAAGGCTTTAACGAGCATTGCGGTTGGATACACACGAGCAGCAATGTAGATGTGGCAGATATGTACGCTGAAAAAATAGTAGCCAATGCCAAAGGCTTGCAATATCAATACGACGGTAAACTATTGCCTGTAACACAAAAGCGCATTAGTATCAAATACAAGCAAGGCGATAGTTTATATACAAAAGTGTTCACTACTTTTTACACCCACCATGGGCCAATAATGGCTAAGCGTGAAGGTAAATGGATAAGCCTACGTTCGTTCAATCGTTCTATGGCAAGTATTGAGCAAAGTTGGCTACGTACCAAGGCCAAAGGCTTTGAAGATTTTAAGCAAACCATGTATCTAAAGGCCAATACAAGTAACAATACCGTTTTTGCAGATGATAAAGGCAATATTGCTTACTGGCACGGTGATTATATGCCTAAAAGATATACTGCATACAACTGGGCTAAACCCGTAGATGGCACTATTAAAGCTACCGAATGGCAAGGCCTACACATGGTAGATGATATTGTACACCAATACAATCCTGCTAGTGGTTTCTTGCAAAATTGCAACTCAACACCTTTTTCGGTTAGTGGTAGTAGTAGCCCTAAGCAAGCAGATTATCCTACTTATATGGCACCTGATGGTGAAAATTTTAGAGGCATCAATGCAGTGCGTGTACTAAGCCAGGGCTCGCAATACAACATTGATAAAGTGATTGCTGCTGGTTACGATACTAAGTTATCATCGTTTGAAGTGTTAGTACCTGCGTTGCTTAAAGCGTATGAAAGAGTCGGCTCTGATTATCCTGAATTGCAAGAAGCCGTAAGCGTACTAAAGCAGTGGGATTATCATTCAGGTGTTAATTCAGTTGCTACAACTTTGGCAGTAGAATGGGCACAAAAATTAGGGCCTAGTATTACCCAAATATATGTTAACCCTAGTGAGTTAGACCAAGTACAAGCTACTAAACTATTTACTGATACTGCAAAACCACATTACTTAGTAAAACATTTACAAGCTGTATTGCAAGAATTAACCACCAAGTTTGGTAAATGGCAAATGCCTTGGGGTGAAGTGAACCGCTTTCAACGTTTAAGTGGTGAGATACAAAATCAGTATAGCGATGCAGCACCAAGTTTGCCTGTACCTTTTGCTAGTTCTTTTTGGGGGCAATTGCCATCGTATAAAAGCCGCACATTTACTGGTACTAACAAACGCTATGGCGAAAGCGGCAATAGCTTTGTATGCGCTGTTGAGTTTGGTAAACGCATTACTGCAAAATCGTTATTAGCTGGTGGTAGTAGTGGTAATCCTAATTCGCCACACTTTAAAGACCAAGCAGCGATGTACACAAAAGGTCTATTTAAAGAGGTATTATTTTACAAAGAAGATGTACTAAAACATGTAGAACAGCAATATCATCCTGGGGGCGAAAAAGGTGAAAAGTGAGAAGTGAAAAGTCAAATGTGAAAGGTGAAATTTTCCACGTCACTGCGAGGCACGAAGCAGTCTGCATTGTTTAATTCAATTCTGCATCAATCATCGCATTCTGCAAGAAAACCTATTTCGTATAAAAAATATTTTATCAGTTATAATTTATTACATACTTTGGTGTATAATAAAATTATAAACTATGCCGCAAGCAATTAACCTACGTATTTACAGCGCTAAGGATGTTGTAATGCTTACCGTACTATCTGTTATTCTTCAAAATGCTTTAGACAACATTAAAGAACTAACCGAAGAAAACGAAAACTGGAACTTTGATTTAATTACCGCTTTAAAAGCCCGTGTAGACAAAGACTTTAAAGATATTTTAGGTATTGACCCTAAGAAAGACCAACGTGAAGCTACCGCTACCGTAAAAGCCATACAAGCCGAAGCCTTGCCACTATTATCTACCGTGAGTTTACGCTTAAATGTAGCTATTAAAGATGCTTCTAGACGTGCCGAATTACTCACACTACTTGGCTTTACCGCCTTTGGTAAAAAAGCACAAGCGAAAGACCAAATTGCTTTAATAGAACTATTGGCAAAGTTTAAAACCAACCTTACAGCCGAGGTAAAAGCAGAAATAACAGCTACTAAAGATATTAAAGCCACTGTAGTAGATAGTATTATAGGCTATGCCAATACATTTAGTAACGAGAATATTACCCAAGAAACCTACAAAAGCAACAGTAAAACCATTACTGCCGAAGGCGTTACAGCACTAAATGCCACCTACACAGCCGTAGTTACAGAATTTGCGAAACTGGTACAGGACTTTTATAAAAAGAAAAAATCAGTTAAGAAAGATTTGTTTAGTTTCTCAGCAATAAAAAAAACCGTGCAAAACAGTGGTAATGGCAGTACGCCACCACCACCACCAACTACCCCTAAATAGTTAGCTGTTTGGGGGCTTTCAAAACTTTGGCGAGGGTTTCAAAAAAAAAATTTGTGCTTTCAAAACTTTGGCGAGGGTTTCGAAATTAAAATCAGCCCTTTCAAAATGTTGGCGAGCATTTCAAAGGAAAGATTTGAGCTTTCAAAACTCTGGCGAGCATTTCAAAGGAAAGATTTGTGCTTTCAAAATGCTGGCGAGGGTTTCAAAGGAGTGTTTGGTGCTTTCAAAATGTTGGCGAGCAGTTCAAAACATTATAACGAATATTGTTGGTGAAAGCAACACCAACAAAGGCGAAAGTTTTGGCAAGCGTTTCGAAATTTTATAATAAATATTGTTGCTGAAATCATCACAATTAAGCGGGAAAATTGTTTAATCTCTCATATAAAAAATTATATTGCAGACAGTTTAGATTATTTAAGTTTTTAAAAAAGAAAAAAATGAAAAAGCAAATTTTAACTATTGTTGTTACACTCTTTTTGGGATGTATCGTTTATGGACAAGGTAAAACACTTATAGGAATCGTTCCTTTCAAAGATGCATCGCAAAGTAATGAGAGTTATTATTATAGAAGTTCAAATGTGAATCACTATGCTACAGCTATTCAAGACGCGGTTGCGGATGCGTTCCTTAAAACAAAAAGATTTTCATTAGTCGAAAGAGAAAAAATGGATCAATTAAGATCTGAAAAGAAATTACAAAAAGGTGAGGACTTTATTGATGGCTCTGTAATTGAACAGTCTAAATCTTTAGGTGCGCAGTATGTCGTGCTTGGCAATATTTCAAGTGCAAAACAAGAGCAAAAGCAAGACTACATCCCATTTGTAGGAACTTCAACAAGTTACACAGCGGAAATTTCATTTAGTATTAGAGTCGTTTATGTAACTACTGGCGAAATAATCGCTTCAAGTAGTTTTAGCAAAATATCAAAAGGTAAAAATGCATATGATAACGCTTTAAACGAAATTAAGCCTCTCATTGAATCATTTATTAAAGACAATTTCAAGATTATTGCATCCGTTGTATCTATTGAGGAAAAAAATAGTACTGGAGATGCTTTGAAAGTATTAATATCGGGCGGGAGTTCTACTGGAGTCGTTGTAAATAATACCTTTAAAGTATACGAGGTTTCTGAATTACTAGTTGATGGTAAGAAATTGACAAGAAAAAAAACAATTGGTAAAATTATTGTCGCAAAAGTCGAAGATGAGAATTTTTCTTTGTGTACGGTCAAAGAAGGTGGCGATGAAATATCTAAAAAAATAGGAACGGGTGCAAAAATTAAGTGTGAAATAACAAACGAATAATTTATGAATAAAATTTTTATATCAATCATTTTCACATTGTCAACATGTTTTGTATCCGGGCAGACTAGCCCAATACAACCCAAAATAATGGTTATCCCATTTACTAAAGATGGGGAAGATATAAGAACAGTGTTGGATAACGATGTAAACAGACGAATTGCTATAACAAAAGTGAAAGAAGGATTTGACAACAAAGGGCTGATAACTATTGATTTTGTAGGCAAATTAAAAGCAGCAAGAGATAATCAGGTTTTCGCATCTGATAACCAAACAGATATAAAATCAAGAATTATTGAAATGTCAGGTTGTGATATTTATGTTATCGCAGAAGTTGATTCAAAAAAGGACAATTCAGGTTCAACAGTCAATGTAATTTTAAGCTCATATGAAGTAGCAACAGGTAACTCTTTATCAAATAAGGTCGGAAATTCAGGTAAATTTTTTACTGATGATTTTGGAAAACTGACCACCAAAGCAGTTGAAAAATGCATAGATGAATTTACTGAAACGATGATAACAAAGTTTAACGAAACTGAAAAAAAAGGTCAAGCCGTTCTAGTTCACTTTTCTTTTTCGGAAAACTCTACAATAAATATGACTACAGAAATTGAAAAAGAGAAACAAGCTCTTTCTGATGTTCTTGAAAATTGGTTTACTAAGAACTCTGTTAATGGTAGTTATCACATACAAGGTACTACAACCTTAAAAATGATTTTTGATGAAGTCAAAATACCAATACGAGATGTAAATAATAATCAATTTACAGCAAGTAAATTTGCTTTACAAATATCCAATTATTTAAAATCAATTGGTTTACAGCCTTCTAAAGACATCAAGGGTAATACTATTTACATAACTATTAATTAATGATAATGTCTAAAATAAATCTAAAACCATTTATTCTACTTTTATTTAGCATTTTTTGTCTAATTCCAATTGCAAAATCACAGAAATCTGACTTTAGATTAGGAATTGTTATGCCTAACTCTTCAAGTGATTTTAGTCAGGAACAAATCCAAAAATTAGAGTCGAAAATTATCCAAATAATAAATAACTCAAATGATGTTATGGTTGGCTATTCTAATGACTTTATTATTTATCCAATTGTGTCAATTGAGGAAACAAATATCGTTGAGGGCGGACTTCAAAACTTGACTGTGACATCTATTGATTTGGCATTGTTCGTAAAACAAGTTTCTACTAACGTTGTCTATAATTCAATTTCTAAAAGAATTAAAGGAAGTGGAAATAATAAAAACCAGTCAATTACAAATGCTTTTAGCCAAATCAAAACTAACGAAGAGTTTTTCAAACAATTTCTATCAACATCGAAAACTAAAATAATCAAATACTATATAGAAAACTGCAAAAAAATAATTCAAAATGCAGAGAATTTAGCAACTAAACAAGACTATGAGCAATCATTAGGTATCTTACAGTCAATCCCAAATTCTATAGAAAATTGCTATAATGAAGCTCAAGCAAAATCTATTGAGATTTATAAAAAATATCAAAACCAGCTTTGTTCCAAAAATTTGACAAAAGCAAAGGCAGCAATTGCTATTAATGACTTTACGAACGCTCTTGAAACACTTGAACAAATTGACCCATCTTCATCTTGTTACAACGACGTCAAAAAACTAATTTCCCAAGTATCTCAAAAAGTTGACAGGAAAGAAAAACAGGAATTAGATTTAGAGAAACAAAGAATAAATGCTATAAAAGAGATTGCGAAGGCTTACTATTCAAATACAATTAGACTAGTTAAATACAATGTCATTGTAAGGTGAGATAGCAACTTGGCATAGTGTGTTCATTATCCCTTACAAATTAATAGCAAAAAGAAAAGTTTAGTGCTTTCAAAACGTTGGCGAGCATTTCAAAAGAGCGTTTGGCACTTTCAAAGCCCTAGCGAACGTTTCAAAATTAAAATTAGCCCTTTCAAAACTTTGGCGAGTGTTTCAAAGGAAAGATTTATGCTTTCAAAATGCTGGCGAGCGTTTCAAAATTAAAAACAATGCTTTCAAAGCTTTAGCGAGCATTTCGAACCTACATTTTACAAAACAATAAGTAAGAAACACAGGGCAAAGAAGCAACAGAGATTTTCAACCCCTTCTTTGCTCTGTTGCCTTGTGGTTACTATCTCAAATCATTACTTTTTACTTTAAAAACAACTGTATTTCTACACGTCTGTTTTCGGCGCGGCCTTCTACGGTGGCGTTACTAGCTACAGGTCTTGTTTCGCCAAAGCCACGGGTTTCAAAGCGGTAGGCATCTATACCTTTGCTTACCAAATAGTTTTTTACCGAAATTACTCTAGCATCAGATAGCTGGTAATTATTGGCATCGCTACCTACTGCATCGGTGTGGCCGGCAAGGCGCACATGATAGTCTTTATATTCTTGCAAAATGGCTACTATATCATTCAGTACTGAGTAGGATAGTGGTTTAATAGTGGCTTTGCCTGTTTCAAAATAAATACCATGGGTGGCAAAGTCGAGACGCTTTCTACTTTCTTCACGTACTTCAGGGCAGCCATAATTGTTGCTACTGCCATAGGTATAAGGGCATTTGTCACTACTATTAGGCACGCCATCGCCATCATTATCTCCATTGTCGGCTGTAGGGCAGCCATAGTAGTTTACGGCTTGGCCTCTAGGTGTTCTAGGGCACATATCTCGGCTATTTGGTACGCCATCACCATCATCGTCACCATCTACAGGTGGTGCTGTTGTAGGGCTGTTGTAGTTGCTAGTATTTGCATTGTACACTTTTTCTGGGCAGCCTTTTTCATCAACTTTAGTGCCTGGTGGTGTGTCAGGACATTCATCATAGCGATTTTTTACACCATCACCATCATCATCGGTACTACGCACCGTTACAGGGCAGCCTCTATCATTTACCGCTGTACCTCTTGGTGTATTAGGACATTCATCATATCTGTTTCTTACACCGTCACTGTCGTCGTCGTTTGTTTTTATTGTTTCTGGGCAGCCCCAAAAATCTACCTTAGTGCCAGCAGGCGTTTCAGGGCATTTATCTCTACTATCTTTTACGCCATCACCATCGCTGTCTTTTTTCTCGTGTGTTTTTAAGGTAAATATTAGGCCAAGGCTATGCTGTAAGTAAAGGTCGTTTCTATCTTTAGTAATACCATCCCAGGCATCGTAAACAGGTTGGTGAAATGTAGCGGCATATTCTAAGTAAAACTTTTCGCTAAAGCGAATAACCGCACCAGCACCAGCAGCAAAGTCTGGTCTAAATTCATTTACCGCAAAAGGTGCCTGAAAAGAACCAGAATTAATAGCACTGATATAGGTAGCACCTACACCAAGGGTTAAGAAAGGTGCAAAAAATGCTTTCTCGCCTAGTAAGTAGCCGTTGTTGAATTTATATTTTAGTTTAAGGTTAAGGGTAAAAAAATCAGCGTCTACACCAAGCAATTTGTCTGGTGTTTTGTATTGCACTTTATCGTAAAAAGCAGATTCAATAAGATTAAATGAGCTATTCAATTTTTGCTGCAACGATAAGCCGCCACCGGGTGCGTAAAACTTAAACTGGTAGAGGTCGGCGAAATTGTTGTTGTTAAGGTCGCCTACATATTCTGTAGTGCTTACATGTACACCTATGGCATTGCCTTGGCCAAAGCTGATAGTAGAAAGGCAAATGCAAATGCCAAAGAGAAATAGGCGAATATTTGATGTCATAACCCCTTATTTGTTAATAATATGAGCGATAGTTGCTAACTATCACAATACATAACGTTTTTAATAAGAAGTTAGTGTGTAGGTGAAAATTGCTGCCTAGTAATATTAAAAATTTAGCTAAAAACTATTCAAAAGTTTAATCTCGTTACGGTATAAGAGCAGTTTGCCTTCGTTTTCTAGTTGCTTTAATAAGCGAGAAACCACCACCCGTGAAGTAGCCAATTCATCGGCAATTAAATAATGCGAACCTTTTATAACACTTGAACCTGTTAGTCGTTGCTTTTCTTTTAAATAAGCAATTAAACGTTCATCAAGTTTATGAAAGGCAATGCTTTCTATCGATTTTAGTAGTTCTAAAAAGCGGTCATTAAAGCTGCGCATGATATAGTTTTTCCAGCTTGGATATTTACAAAGCCACTCATCCAGCTTAGCATGAGGAATGGCTATGAGTTCTACATCGTCTTCTGCAATAGCTTTTACCTCGCTCTTTTTGGCTTCTACACAGCAGCTATAAGCCATAGAACAGCTTTCGTTGCTAGATAAATAGTACAGCAACAATTCTTTGCCTGAATCATCCATGCGCAGCACTTTTACCGTGCCTTTTACCACTAGCGGCATCATGCGGATGTATTTGCCATAATCCATAATAATGTCGCCTTCTTTAAAGGTGCGCAGTTCGCCAAATTGTTCTATCTCGTCTAGTAGTGCAGGTTCAAAACCGAGTTGGTTATTCATAAACAAGCTCATAGCTATTGTTAAAGAAAGTAGGTAACAAAAAGATTGAGCATAAAGGTAGGTAATGTGTTAGGTTAACTATTGGTAGAAGTTTGCTTATTTCACATAGGCACTCACACTGCGCCAGGAGCCACCATTGGTTACATTAGTAAAGCCATTTTGCTTAAGAATAGATGCAGCCTGACTGCTACGCATACCGCTTTGGCAAAACACAATGATGTGTGGCTTGTTTTTGAATTTAGCAAGCTGATTACTCACCGTATCTAAAGGAATATTAATGGCGCCTTTTACACTGCCACTTGCAAATTCACTTGCGGTTCTTACATCTACTAAAAAGGCACCATTATTAATCAATTCGCTTAGGTTGGTATCGGTACCTAAACCAAATAGTTGTTTTAAAAAGTTCATTAGGGTTGTTGTTTAAAGGTGTTGTTGAATTAGATTGACCAAATTGTTTTTAGGCACTACACCACTTTGTCGCCACAAAGGCTTACCATTTTTAAATAGAATTAAAGTAGGTACACCTTGAATTTGATAGGCTTGAGCAGCTTTAGGATTTTTATCTACATCTATTTTTATGATAGTTGCGTTTTCGCCTACGGCTGCTTTTACATCTTTTAAAATTGGCGCCATGGTTTTGCAAGGGCCACACCATTCGGCAAAAAAATCTACCAAAACTGGCTTGTCAGATTGTATCATTTCGTTGAATGTCATCGCTTACTATTTATGATGTACAAGTTCTTAAGATGCGGTTTTCTTTTCTTCTTTCTTAAACATACCACCTACCAATGCACCCATCATAGCACCATATAAACTACTGTTGATAGGGCTAGAAGTGATAGCACAACTACCAGAAGCACAGCCAATAAATTTCCAGTAGCAAAAGCCACAAATGCTGCCAATGGCTGCACCAATGAGGTAAGTTTTATTTGTTGTTAACCACTTCTTCATAGCTAATATCGTTGGTAGTATTATTAGATTTTTTAGGTGGTGCGTAACAGCCAGATGCGCCACAGCAACTGTAGTTGAAAATTGCCATAGCTGTAAATGCTACGCCAAAAAAGATAAACAGCGCATCTTTATTGGCTATTGCTTGCGCAATAATGGCTATGCCTAAACCTAGCCTTACAAAGCGCATAAAATGCCAGTTGCTGAATATGAGTTGCTTCATGATGGAATGAATTTGATGATGTAAAATTAGTAGTGCGTCATGAAGGCTTTGGTATCAAAAGTTACACTTTGTAGTGTAGTAGATTTTTTACCACATAGTAACATAGCCACAAAGTAGATAGCAAGAGAAAACATCGTATTTGTAAGTCGCAAACAGCTTTTGTTGCTAAAGGTTAACGCAGTAGTAATCTTATATTTCTTAGCGTATCTTATTTAAACTATGTGTCTTCTGTGCCTATGTGGTAAGCTAAGAAACAGTATTGCCAACTTGGTATGTTTAGCATCGTTACTGCGCCACATGATTGGTATTTATTGTAGTTGTTTGGTAATCTCATTGGCACTTACAATCCCTTCTTTTTGCCACACAAGTTTGCCTTGTTTGTAGATAAATAGTGTAGGAAAAGCGTCCACGTTTAAGAATTTACAAAGCTCTGTTTGATTACCGCCATCAATTTTTACTAGTACCATTTTGCCACTATTTGCTTTTGCTATTGAATCTACAATGGGTGTCATTACTTTACATGGTGGGCACCATACAGCGCTTACATCTACCAATACGGTTTTATCAGTTGGTATCATGGCTTCGTATTCTGCCTTGGTAATTTGTTTTACGGTAGCGGCTTGTTCTACAGGTTTGTTGGCTTTTTTCCAAGCGTTAATACCTCCTGTAAGGTTGTAAGCAGTAAAGCCTTGTTGCCTTAGCCATTGTGTAGCGGCAGCGCTACGAACACCGCTTAAGCAATAAGTGTACACAGGTTTGCTTTTGTCTAAAGCTTCAATGCGTTTTTTAAACTCTGCTTCATCGTTCCAATTTGCCAAAAGGGCATTGCTTAAGTGGCCTGCTTGATATTCGTTGGCTGTTCTTACATCTAGTAATTGCATATTGCCTTTGGCAATGGCTTGCTCAAAGCCTGCCACATCTACATTGGTAGTGCTTTGGCTATTGCAACTGCTAAATACGGCGATACTAAAAATGGTAGATAAACAAAGATTTTTAAACGACATGGTGGTTATTTTTTTACTGCACAGGTATTGACACCTATTAACGTATATAGTGGGCAAAAACTTACAACACTTGTTGCAATAAATACGCCACCAACAATTAATAAAATAGTGCCTAATACGCCTGTAACAATACCTGTAGAAAATAAGATAGCAAATATCACTGCTATTGCAATGCGAATGCCTCTATCTAGTGAACCCATATTCTTTTTCATGTGCTAGTTTTTTTATTTGAACGCAATCTAGGTTGATAAAATGGTTAGTGCTGTAACATTTGTTACAAATAATTCTCGTTTACGGTTAATGGCTTGTTGTTAAAGATGCTTGTGCCATTGTACAACACTTGCCAGGTAATTGGTAGTGCTTTTTTAAGCATGTGGCTTACGCCACAGTATTTTTCTTGCGATAAAGTGACCGCTTCTAGTGCGGCAGCCTTATTTGTTTCAGGTCCTTTAAAGTCGTAGATAACATGCATGGCTACGTATTCTATAGGTGCTTGTTTGCTCAGTTCGCCAGTAACTACAATGTTTAAATTATCTACTTCTTTTTCTTGTTTTCTTAATAATGCCACTATATCCATACCTGTGCAGCCAGATAAAGCCGTTAGTACAAAGGGTTTTGGTATAGGGCCGTTGTCTTCGCCCCCTACACGTTCTGGTGCGTCCATTACAATAGTGTGACCATTTACCAAAGCGTTAAACTGCATTTTGCCCATCCATTGCGTTTCAATTGTGTGCTGTGCCATGATTGTTTGTTTTATTTAGGGCGCAAGCTAT
This sequence comes from Parasediminibacterium sp. HNIBRBA5674, assembly GCF_056745525.1. Taxonomy (NCBI): domain Bacteria; kingdom Pseudomonadati; phylum Bacteroidota; class Chitinophagia; order Chitinophagales; family Chitinophagaceae; genus Parasediminibacterium; species Parasediminibacterium sp. HNIBRBA5674. The sequence continues at coordinate 28,542 of NZ_JBQWIE010000013.1, forward strand.
TTTACCGCAAAATGCTTTTTGGTGACTTTTGATACTTTTTGACATGATTGTTATTGGAAAAATGAAAACGCAACGATTATGGGAAACTATTTTTTGCGTGTAAAATGTTATTCCCAAAGTTGGGAAACTATTTTTTGAGCGTAAAAAGCCTCTTCCCTGTTTGGGGAAGCGCATTTTTTGCTCATAAAACGTTTTCCCAAGTTGGGGAATCATTTTTTACGTGTAAAATGCCTTTTCCCAGTTTGGGGAGGCATATTTTTTAATAAAAAAATCCCTTACCGTATTTTGGCAAGGGATTTTTATGGTTAAATGTGATAATATTATTGATAATTAAATCATCTTTTTTAATTGTTCTACCACTGTATCAATTTCTTCGGTGGTATTGTGCTTACTAAACGAAAAACGAACGGTAACTCGGTTGGGGTCATTGTTGATAGCACGAATAACATGCGAACCTTGGTCTGCACCACTAGTACAAGCACTACCACCGCTAGCGCAAATGCCATTGATGTCAAGATTAAACAACAACATTTCGCTCATCTCAGTTTTAGGTAAGCTTACACTTAATACAGCGTATAAACTTTCGCCCAATGGGTCGCCATTAAAGCCTACTTCTGGTATGTGCTTTTTCAGCGTTTCCATTATGTAGTACTTTAAATCTTTTATGTAAATGCTGTCTTCTTCGTAGTGTTTAGTGGCTAGTTCTAGTGCTTTGGCAAAGCCAACAATGCCATATAAGTTTTCGGTGCCTGCACGCATATTGCGCTCTTGCGAGCCACCATGCACAAAGGGTTCAATTTTTACATTCTCGTTAATGTATAGCATACCTACACCTTTAGGCCCGTGAAATTTATGGCCAGCACCAGTAATAAAATGAACAGGTGTGTTGCGCAAGTCAAAAGGAAAATGCCCCACAGTTTGTACCGTATCGCTGTGAAAAATGGCTTGGTATTGTTTGCAAATATTTCCAACCGTATGCAAGTCAATCATGTTGCCAATTTCATTGTTGGCATGCATTAATGTAACCAAACATTTTTCTTCGCTTTCGGCTAATAAACGTTCTAAATCTTCAAGGTCAATATGACCATTTGGTAGCACATTTACATAACTCAATTTGGCTTCGCCTGTTTTGTGTAAATGTTCTACAGTATGTGTGGTAGCGTGGTGTTCTATTACGGATGAAATGATATGCTTACAGCCTAAAAACCTTACTGCTCCTGTAATAGCGGTGTTGCTACTTTCGGTACCACCAGATGTAAAAAAAATTTCAGCAGGATGTGCATTGAGAATTTTTGCCACCGATTTGCGAGCATTTTCTATAGCCATACGGCTTTCTCTACCATAGCTATAAATACTAGAAGGATTGCCAAAATGTGTGGTAAAATAAGGCATCATAGCATCAAGTACTTCAGGCTCTAGTGGTGTAGTAGCAGCGTTATCTAAATAAATTCTCTGTTTCATGTGGTGGTACTTTGTTCTCTGTTCTTTGTTTTGTGTTCTTTGTTTGTTGAGCAGCGAGACAACCGTTGCAGTGAGTGACACAACGAAGTTCAATACTTATACTAAAGCTGGTAAACAAAAATAATATTGTTTAAACGTTCCAAGTTTTTAAAACTTAGAACGTTTAAGTCTAGGATTTATTGATGGGTTTTAAACCAAGTTCAGCACCTTTTTCTAGCATAAAGCTAAAAGCCGCCTCGTAAGTGTTAGCAATCAAGCCATCTAAAATGCCATTGCGAATAGCGTCTTTAATAATGCCCACTTCTCTGCTAGGGTTAAGGCCAAAAGTTTGCATAATTAATTCGCCGCTAACAGGTGGCTGCCAATTACGAATGTGGTCGCTTTCTTCAACCTCTTTCAAGCGCAGGCGCACCATCTCAAAGTTTTGTAAATAGCGTTTTACTTTGGCTCTGTTTTTACTGGTAATATCTGCATTGCACAGCAACATCAGGGCTTCAATATCTTCACCAGCATCAAACAGCAAACGCCTAATAGCGCTGTCGGTAATGTTTTCTTTAGTAAGACTTATTGGGCGTAAATGCAGTTCAACCAACTTTTGCACAAAGCGCATTTTCTCGTTAAGCGGTAGTTTTAACTGCGTAAAAATTTTAGGCACCATTCTAGCACCAACTACCTCGTGACCATGAAAGGTAAAACCGTGACCAGGCTCGAAGCGTTTGGTGGCAGGCTTGCCAATATCGTGCAGTAAAGCCGCCCAACGCAGCCACAAATCATCGGTGGTTTCGCAGATATTATCTATCACTTGTAGGGTGTGGTAAAAATTATCTTTATGCCCTAAACCGTCTACATTTTCTGCGCCATGCAAGGCCATCATTTGCGGAAAAATGATTTTTAGTAAACCACTTTTACTCAACAAGTCAAGCCCAATAGATGGCTTTGCTGCCAACATAATTTTATTCAGTTCATCAGTAATACGCTCTTGCGATACAATCTTTATGCGATGTGCATTGTCAATAATCGCTTGAAAGGTTTCGGCATGAATGGTAAAGCCTAATTGCGTTGCAAAACGAATAGCTCGCATCATACGCAAAGGGTCGTCACTAAAGGTTTGTAGCGGATCGAGTGGTGTTTGAATATTCTGTTGCTCAATGTGTAGCAAGCCACCAAAAGGATCGATAAGTTTACCAAAATTGTCTTTGTTTAAACTGATGGCAAGCGCATTAATAGTAAAGTCTCTTCGGTTTTGGTCGTCTTCTAAACTGCCAGGCGTTACCTCAGGTTTGCGACTATCATAGCTATAACTTTCTTTACGTGCACCTACAAATTCAATTTCAAAATCGTTGATTTTGATTTGCGCTGTGCCAAAGGTTTTAAAGAAGGCAACGGTTGGTTTAGGATTAAAACGTTCGGCTACTTTATGTGCCAATGCAATACCATCACCCATGCATACAATGTCTGCATCTTTGGTAGGTCTGCCAATGATTTTGTCACGTACAAAGCCACCAATTAAATAGGCTTCTACGGCCAATTCTTCAGCAGCACTGGCTATTTTTTTTAAGAGAAATAATTCTTTATCTGTACAAGGTATATCGACCACTCACTATATTATTTGAAACTGCAAATGTAAGTGAAGGGATGAGATATGTTTTCAGTAAGATAATTAGCATTCCATGTTTTGCTACTCAGCTTTCTTTTCGTATTTCAATTTGCTTTCTATTAAGAAAATTAGCACACCGATGATAAATTCTGATTGATTCAAAAGAGCCGTTATATGCTCATCAGATTTTACAATATCTATGAGACAAATGAACTTGATTACTAGCTGAATAAAACTTAATACCAATTTTGTTTTCGCCATGTTTATGTAAGCATTTTATTCGCCTACATTAATATGTGTCAAAAATTGTTTTCTTGTACCATTTAAAAGAAAGTTTTTTTTAGAGTTTATATTTCATTTTTTTAAACTACCCAGCAACTGCTCATTTCTAATCTTATTGGCGCAATTGTAATGGCCAAGTGGACAAGCTTTTTTGCCATGAATACCACATGGTCTGCAAGCAAGTTTTTCTTCAACTTCAACAATATAGCTTGTATCGCTTAAAGGGCCATAACCAAAACTTGGTAAGGTGCTACAATAGATAGCTGTGGTAGGTGCATTTACCGCCGAAGCAAAATGCATAGGTGCAGAATCGTTAACATAGTTCATCACAGCATCTTGCTGTAAAGCAGCAGATTGTAGAAACTGCAATTGCCCTGCAAGATTGGTGACATTTGGGTGCGTTGAACTTTGATGTATCGCATCGCAAGCTTGTTTATCGCTTGGTGCACCAATCAAATAAATATTGTAGTGGCTTGGTAAAGTATTGATGAAAGTAATCCATTTGTCAGCAGGAAATTGCTTAGTAAACCAAACAGATGTAGGTGCAATAACAATATAAGGCTGCTGTTTGTAAGCCTCTACACTTGCATAATCTGCTTCCGATGGATAGAGTTTTGGCTTACTTGCAACATCATCAGTAAAAGAAGCAATTAACAAATGATTGCGCTCAATTTCATGAATGGTGTTAACGTTATCGTTGCTAAAATGGTGTTGTATTTTTTGTGTAAATAAAAAGCTAAAGGGGTTTTTATCAAAACCGATAGTCAACTTAGCATTTGAAAAAGCAGTTAAAATGCCTGTGGCAGCAAAACGCTGCACATTAATGACAACATCATAGTTTTTACTGCGAATTTTTTTTAGGGTTTGTAGCAGGTGTTTGTATTTCTGTGTTTTTTTTTGCCAAACCAATACTTCGTTAATGTATGGATGGTTGTTGAATAATGCCTCGTTACCATTGCGCACCAAAATATCAATCTGTGCATCAGCATAGCAACTGTGCAATTTTTCAAGCAAGCCTGTAGCAAGCACTACATCACCTATAAAAGCAGTTTGAATAACTAAGAATTTCTGCATGCTGCAAATGTATTGGCTTAGTGTATTTAAAAGTAACGCTAGCAATTACAAGTTATTATTACGTTGCTTTTAAATACTAGTGTTAAGAACGTATGATATCTATTTTGCCATCGTTTTGCCATTTTATAATAGCAGAAGGTTCCTTGGCTTCATTATTATCTTGACGATATTTTACTACATAATCAACACCAGCACTAATTGGGTGCGTAATATCTTCAAAGAATTGTGGTACAGGTTGGCCACTTATATTAGCAGAAGTACTTACAATTGGCTTTTTAAAGCGTTTTAATAAATGTTTGCAAAATTCATCATAACATATTCTGATGGCTAGGCTACCATCATGTGCAATTAAGTTATCTGCAATGCCAATAGCGCCTTTGTAAATAATAGTGGTAGGCTTGGTACAGGTTTTAAGGTAATTAAACACTTCAAGGTCTAGCGTAGTGATGTATTGCATTATATCACGTTCAGTAGGCACAAGCACAATCATTTTACGAGTATCTGTGCGTTGTTTTAATGCGTAAATTTTTGCTACAGCAGCTTCGTTAGTGGCATCGCAACCAATGCCCCAAACTGTATCAGTTGGGTAAAGTATCAGCCCGCCATTTTCTAAAACTCGAATACACTGTTCTATATCGGTTAAATAATCACTCATATAATACCATTTGCCTGAACAATAAATGGTGTAATAATACAGCCGCAAAAGTAAAATGACAAAGTTTTGCATTAACAGGCTTGCATTCTGCGATTGATACTTACTTTTACTATTCTTATTATGTCAAAGTTAGATACAAGCTCAACGTTAAAAAGGCTTCAAAACCGCTACAGGCTAGTGGTGATGAATGATGATACTTATGAAGAAGTGGTGACTTTTAAATTGAGTCGCTTAAGTGTGTACATTGCTATGAGTACCATTTTTGTATTGTTAATCAGCTTTACTATTGCATTAATTGTATTTACACCGTTAAAATATTATATACCCGGTTATGGTAGCAGGCAAAGTAAAACCGAGTTGCAATTATTAAAAATTAGAACCGATTCTCTAGAACAAAGCATTAAGTACAAAGACCAATACCTAAACAATATAAAGAAGATTTTAAACGGTGATACACCTGATAAATTAGATACAGCAACTTATACTTTGCCTAACGCAGAAGCCTCCAAAGAATAATGAAAGACGATAACAGTAAAAGTATGATGCAAGAATATGCTGGCTTGTCTGCACAGTTTGCAGTAGGCACAGCTATTACTGTATATGCAGGTATTTGGCTTGATGGTAAAATGGGTTTACGTAAGCCCATTTTTACTTGGTTGCTACCATTGATATTTATTATTGGTATGTTGTATAAAATAATAAAAGATAACACTACTAAAAAAGACGCTCAATAATGGTATTTGTAAAAGCAAAATCTATCCTTATAATATTTGTTTTGGTAACAGTTTTAGCATTTGTATTTGGCTCGCAGCTAGATGCCTTAAAGATGAACCATTGGGTTATTTTGAGTGCTAATTTGCTATTATTTGCCATTTCTATTTTTACCTTATTTATGCACCAAGCATCTATAAAAAGCGCCAACCCAAAAGCGTTTATTAATAGTGTAATGGTAGGGATGATTGTAAAATTGCTAGTCATTGGCGCAGCTATTTTGTTGTATGTAAATAAGGCTGGCGCTAATAAAAATGTGTATGCTGTTTATGCAGGTATGCTACTATATTTGGTGTACACAGCCTTAGAAGTAAACATTGCTTTACAGTTGAATAAAAAGCCAAATGCCAACCACTGAACATCCAATGCAGGCGCTGGCAAATTATCTGCCTGATAATACTTTTGAGCCTGTAGTGCAATACATCCATCATTATAAAGTACACTTAACGGTTACTAAAAAGCGCAAAAGCGTTTTGGGTGATTATAGGCATTCTGGTATGCTAGGCGATAATCACAGAATAAGTGTAAATGGTAACTTGAATAAGTACGAGTTTCTAATTACTTTACTGCATGAACTTGCGCATTTACTCACTTTTGAACAGTTTAGAAATAGAGTAGAACCTCATGGTAAAGAATGGAAAGCCAATTACAGTCGCTTATTAATTGACTTTGTTCAACGCAATATTTTTCCTCAAGATATAGAACAAGCCTTACAAAAAAGTATTCTTAATCCTGCTGCCACAGCTAATGGCGAAACCGAATTAATGTTGGTTTTGCGACGCTATAACACCACACAAAAAATAGGCTTCGTATCCATCAGTACTTTACCTGACGACACGCTTTTTGCAACAGAAGATGGCAGAGTATTTAAAAAGATAGCCAAACGTAGAAAACGTTTTCAATGTGTTGAAATTAAGACTGGCTTGCACTATATTTTTAGTGCATTAAGTGAAGTAAAACCATTTGTTAAGGATGTATAGTTTGGGGATTAATATTCGGCTTTAGAGTTACTCTTACCCCATTTTATAAAAGCTTCTAATGCTTCATCTCGTAGTAATTGCTTCGTAAATAATGCTCTCTCAGAAATAGGCTTGACTATTTCTTCGTAAATAAATTTATCGTCAAATTGGATTGCTGCTGCGTCTTCTTTGCTATTGGCATAAAATAAACGTGCTGGTCTTGACCAATAAATGGCACCAAGGCACATAGGGCAGGGCTCGCAACTTGTATAAATATCGCAACCATCCAGTTGAAACGTTTGCAATACATTACACGCATTACGAATAGCTACCACTTCTGCATGTGCTGTGGGGTCGTTGGTTAAAGTAACGCTATTTGCACCACGAGCTATTATTTTACCATTTTTTACTACGATAGCACCAAATGGACCGCCTTTTCCTTCTTCTACATTTGACACAGAAAGTCTTACAGCTTCCTGCATAAATTTTATTTCTTCACTTTCTGTCATACTATATTTTTAGTTTTAAAATACCTCTTTGTAAAAATGCAATAATAGAGAAAGTAAGGATTAAATTTGTAAGTAACAAATGGTAATTGTAATCTGCCAAATTTTGTTAGTTACAATATTAACTATAATTGCTGAATATTACGCTACAGTAAAAGCCGAAAAGCAGACAAAGCGTACAAGTGTGCTGACTAAACGATGCATAGTAGCACCAATTTGGAGACATAAAAAATCCCCGCATGGTGATGTGCAGGGATTTTTGCTTTATGTAAGATGTTTTGTGCTTCTAAATAAAAAGCAGATCGCTTCCTGCCTATCAATGACTATGGTTAATTCGTTTTACGAGGGTAAGCTTTTAAGGCGGCTTCTAGGCAATCCATAGCGTTAGCAATATCTGTTTTGTTGAGTACATAAGCTAAACGCACTTCTTGCTTGCCTAGGTCTGGTGTGCTATAAAAACCTGTAGCAGGCGCAAGCATAACGCTGGTATTTTTGTAGTTAAATTCTTCTAGTAGCCATTGGCAAAATATATCGGCATCATCAATGGGTAACTTGGCTATGGCATAAAAAGCACCACCAGGATTGGGGCAAAAAACACCATCCATAGCATTGAGGCGTTGCACAATTAAATCACGGCGGCTTTTGTACTCGGCCTTGGTGGTATCAAAATAATTGGCTGGTAAATCGATAGCTGCTTCACCAGCAATTTGCGCAAAACTTGGTGGGCTTAAACGTGCTTGTGCAAACTTCATAACCGCATCTAACACAGTTTGATTTTTAGTAACCAAAGCACCAATGCGACCACCGCAAGCACTGTAGCGTTTGCTGATTGTATCCATGATGATGACGTTCTCATCTACACCTTGTAAGTGCATGGCAGAGGTATTAACGCCATCGTAGCAAAATTCTCTGTAAGCCTCGTCACTAAAGAGATAGAGGTTATGCTTTAAGATGATAGCTTTCAATTGCTCCATCTCGTGAACACTGTATAAATAGCCCGTAGGATTGTTAGGATTGCAGATAACGATGGCCTTTGTTTTAGCAGTTATTTTAGCCTCGAAAGCTTCGATAGGTGGTAGAGCAAAACCATTCTCGATATGAGAAGTAATAGGCACTACTTTAACGCCTGCTGCTACTGCAAACCCGTTGTAGTTCGCATAAAAAGGTTCAGGAATAATGACTTCGTCACCTGCATCGAGGCAAGCCATAAAGCCAAACAAAATTGCTTCGCTACCGCCAGTGGTAATGATAATTTGTTGGTGATTGACATGAATGCCTACGCTTTCGTAGTAGCCAACGAGTTTTCTGCGGTAGCTTTCATTACCTGCGCTATGGCTGTATTCTAGTACTTTAAAGTCGCTATTGCGCACAGCATCAAGTACCATTTTTGGTGTTTCAATATCGGGCTGACCAATATTAAGGTGATACACTTTGGTACCACGTTGTTTAGCAGCTTCTGCAAATGGCACTAACTTTCTTATCGGCGAAGCCGGCATTTCTTTACCTCTGTTACTTATTGCGAGCATAAAATTAGAATTAGACTATAATATTTTAAACGCTTAGAATCTTAATAAGTTGGTAAAGATGCCACATTTGGAAAATATTGGCAAACGAACTTGTTTGATGGTGACTAATACTTGTGAAAGGTGAATAAAAATAGTGCGTAATTGAGATGTTGTTTGGTTGTTATTAAATAGTGTAGACATAAAAAAGCAGATTGGCATTTAAAAATGCGCAATCTGCTTTTGCTTGTTACATACTTAGTATTATGCTTTCGGCTTGTCTGTTTTTAAAGATTTTGCGGCTTTGGTTCTACCAAAACGTAAGTTTAGACCAGCTTGAACGTTTAGATTCTGCGCTTTATCTGGGCTTGCCAAACCAATAATATTATCTGTAACAAAATAGAATTGTAATGGGCCAAGATTTGCAGATGCGCCCAAGCCAATATTGCTTGCAATGCCATTTGTAATGCTGTAGCTACCTGTAAAATTTAACCAATTAGTAGCAGCTGCATTTACCGATACGCATATATTGCTTTGCATTTGACTATTAACAAATCTACCAGCAAATAAAGCGTTTACTGTATAGGTTTTATTAAGCTGATAGCTAGCGCCAGCATATATTTTAGTACTTAATTTGGTTTTATATGCATCGGTACTTTTTACTAGGTCGAAGGTGTGTCTTAAGCTATCACCAAGGCTATCAAGTGATGCCTTAAATCCATTTTTACCATCAAAAAAAGTTTTTAAGCTAAAGCCATTGAAATCAAAAGACGCGTTTGGGTTTTTACTTTTATAATTACTTACTTTATCATTCCAAGTTATCGCCCCAATGTCTGTAACACTAGCAGAAACGGTTAATTTTTCGGTTGCTTTGTACACAAAACCTAAATCGAAAGCTGTACCAGAATTTTTGCCAAAAGCATAATCAGAAGCATTTATTTTAATGTCACCTGTATCTAGTGTTGCAGTATTAAATAAGATGTCTCCTTTTGCTCTTATTGAATAATCATTTTCATTGGTAAAAACAGTAATATTTGTTCTTTCTGTTTGTGTATTGGCTATGCCAGATAGTAATTTAAATCGTACACCGTAGCTCAATTTTTGATTCTTAGATGTTTGAGCAAAACCTAAACCATATTCTAAGTAAGCAGTACTGTTTAGTTTAAACGAAAGATCGGCGGTTTTACCTAAAAATGCTGAATTACCTTTTAAAGCAAACGTAAGCAAGTCTTTAGAAAAATTAAATCCTACATCTGTTTTAACTGCTGCATTAAAAGACCAATAACTACGTTTTACTTTAAAACCAATACCAATAATGTCGGTAGAAATTGTGGTACTTAATGTGTTATTATCTTTTAATTTACTAAGCATATTGTCTATAGTTAATTCTAAGCTGTCATCTGTTGAACGCTTGGCTACTAAGTCGGCATATGCAAAGCCGTTATTATTATAATGAAGGTTGGTAGATGATAAACCTGGCAAGCTAATATTCAGTTTATTCTCTGGTATTTTAGCTGGGTTTTGATAAATAGACTGTTGTATACCTTTCATGTGATATAATGTTAGGTTTTCTTGAGCTTGTGCATTGCGAGCAAGCAGTGAAGCAAGTAAAATAAATACGTATTTATATTTAGTAGTCATGGTTATAGTATTATTAGTGATAATGATTGTTTAAAATTAGGCTGCTGTTTGTTTATTGTTTCAATTTTGCTTTTGCTCCAATTTTTACATCTAAAAGATAGTCTGAGTAAATTTTGGTAAATAAACTACCATTATTTGCACTTGTGATGCCAGCACTCATTATTACTTTTTTAACTTTACTTAAGTTTGGAACTACTGTTGAGCTAAATTCAAAGTCGCTAGTAGTAGCAGTTTTTGCGGTTACCTTGCCAGTCGCATCTACCGTTGCAGAATTAATTAATGCAGTAGTTTGCCCATTAATTGTATAAATTGTATTATACAAATTATCGGTAAATGTGAATTTTGGGGCAAGTGTTACTGGAAATCCATTGTTAAAATACGCTCTAAGGATAAACGATTTTACATTGTCGATTGTGCCGAAATCAAAATCAAATGTATCTCTTACTACAAAATTGGTTGATTTGAAATCGAATGGTATTGTAGTCTCTGTAGTAATTGCAATTTTACTAGTATCTGTTACAAAATTTCTATTGGCTGGTAACCCTGACCCTGGATTGGTAGTTGCACTAAAATCGGGTTTCATGCCACTGGGAAATTTACTTAAAAAATCTGGAAGGCTTAATAAAGTACCATTTCCTGTTGGATTTGTTTTATTTAATATAAGTGATGAAGTAGCTGTTTGATTAGGACTAAGAGGTGCGGCGATAGTGAAAGGTGCAATACCTGCTGCATTTAATAAAATTTCACCTGAAGGGGTAGATCCTTTTATACTATTGACTTTAAGACCAATTGGTATTCCAAATGAGTTTGAAAAATTTAGTTTTATTGTAGCATCGTTAAACGTGAATGAACCAGTAGGGGCAGATTTAAACACACTAAGTGCGATACTATCATTGCTTGTTATATTTATATTTTGGATTCTTGTATCGCAATAAGCTATTCTAAAAGCAGGGTTAACAAGACTACTCGAAAACGTTAAATTACCATTCGTAGCCGTTGAGGCCGTTTTTGTAATTGTAACATCATATTTAATCTCTAGCGAGTCAGTTGTAGTAGCACCGCCTCTTTTTAAAATGGAAGTTAAATTGCTTATATCGATGTTTACTACACCTTTTGCTTTTGAAAGTACTGTTGCAGTACCGCCAACTGGCACACCATTTCTCAAAACACCTGGAACAGTCAAATCTACTTTTACTGTGTGGGCGAATTGGTTATCAATATCAAGCTTTATGGCTCCTGTTTTTAAAATTACAGAATCTATAAAAACTCTTGAGCTTGTGCCTGATGCACCAACAGGCTGCGATAGGCTAGATGAACTTGTAAATGTGGTACCAACTGGTACAAATGGTGATGATAATGCCGCAGCTTGTTGTGTTGTTAATGCAATAGTTTGAACAAATGGTGCCGATGATAATCCTGGTATAAAGTCTGAGGCTTTGTAGGTTTTAAAACTACCATTGTACACAATACTGGCCGATTTATCGCCAGCTATTAGTAAATAGCTATCCGCATTTAGATTAATGTCATTAACTCCTACAGAACCGCTTGCTAATCCAACAGCAAATTCTGGATCCCATTGGTTAGCAACTAGTTTGTCTAAATTAAATAGGTCTTTTTTGCACGATTGCATCAATGCACAAAAGGATACAACGGTTAGCACTAGTGCATAACCAAGTAGCGAAGATTTCTTCATGAGTGTCGTTTTGGTTTTGTAAAATTTGTTTTTGGCGATGCCAAATTACTAAAATTTTATACAAAACCAAATTATTATTTCATTACTTCTAATGGCTACCAAAAATGGCTTTTAATTATATTTGCAGGAGAAGAAATTAATATAGCAAAGACTAAAATGCTTAGAGGTTCATCCAAGTATCTAACTTTATTCTATGTCGTATTCTTTTTTCAGGGTTGCGATAAGGTCGTTGGCACTTTTAGAAAGTGTTTCCATGCGTCTAATAACAATTTGCCTAAGTAGTCGGTGCGACTTTATGCGATTGTAAAACAAACCAAGTGTGGCTTTGTCACTCACTAACAAATAGTTTTTATTCCCATTTTCAAGCGCCTCAATAGACATTGTTTTCTTATCTAAATCTAGTGAGAGATTGTCTTGAATTTGGCTATTTAATTCGTAAAATTTGAAAAATATATCGTCTAAGGTACTTAAGGATTTTTCATGTTCTTTTAGCTTGGCATCGTAAAACATAATACCATCGGCGGCATTTTTGTTTCTTATTAATCGCATATTGCCAGAGCTTTTTAGCTGTTGCAATGTTCTGTCAGTAGCAAAGAAATCTTTATAGCCTATAATGGCATTGAGGTTACTGCGTAATGTATAGTTATAGCCTTTGGTCAATTCAGGAAATAGGGCTAAAACAGTATCGAAGTTGTTTTCTTGCTTTTTAAAACTTGCTAATGAAATGCGTAGATTGGAAGTATCTTTTTGCAAGTCTTCAATCATTGAATGGATGTAGGTTTTTTCCCTATCGTGTTCAATTTTGTGTTCTAATTGATATTCAGCAAGAAAGCCACAGAACACAGCAAGAAATAGCATCAAAAATTCCCAGAAATAAGATTTCCAAGTTTTTTTGCCATGACCGCTGTGTGAATGGTGGTGAACTTCCATTGATTAAAGAATTTTGACGCAGGATTATTACAAACGTTTGGATATGAAAGTTTAAAAAGCAAATAGGTTGTTGGTTACTTGAAACTCATAAGATAAGTTTATCTTAATCTGTCAGTGCTTTTTACCAATTTTTCATCTTTCCAAATGGCACGAATGGCTAAAAGAATAAATACAGGTACTGCAAAAGCTGCAACAGATTCTAAAGCAATGCCACCTAACGTGTATTTTTTGATACCTACAAAAAACAACACAATATTGATAATGCTTAACGCAAAGGCGGCAAAACCTAATTTTATTTGTAAAGGTCTGTTTTTATATAAAAAGATAGTTACCGCTGATAAAGTAGCTGCTATAACGGTGAAAATGAGTAACAGTAAGTTGTCTTTTGCGGTAAAATGCTCTACAGGTAATGTACCGCTACTGCCAATATAAAAAGAAGCAACAAGGGTAATAAAACCACAAGTTGCTGCTAGTAAAAGCCAAATTGATTGAATGCGTTGTATCATATTGCTAATATTTTACCCCAAACTTAAAGGGTGCTCTTAAAACAAGTTATTTACCTAAGCACCCTTTAGGGCGGGGGGCTACAATTCTGGATATAAAGGGAACTGTGTCATAAACTCGTTTACTTGCTTTTTAACGCTAGCAATTACGGCTTCATCTTCAGCATTCATCAATATCTTGTCAATAGAATCTACCACAAAGCCCATGTGTTCTTCTTTCATGCCACGAGTAGTAATGGCTGGTACACCAAATCGAATACCACTTGTAATGAAAGCACTTTTATCATCAAACGGCACCATGTTTTTATTGGCAGTAATATCGGCTTTTACCAAAGCTTGTTCTGCTTTTTTACCACTAATGTTTTTGCTGCGCAAATCAATTAGCATTAAATGGTTATCAGTACCGCCGCTTACAAGGCCATATTCTTTATCCATAAATGCCTTTGCCATTGCTTGGGCATTTTTTTGTACTTGTTGTTGATATACTAAAAACTCATCGGTTAAAATTTCACCAAAAGCCACGGCTTTAGCAGCAATCACATGCTCTAATGGGCCGCCTTGTGTACCAGGAAATACTGCTAGGTCTAGCAAGCTACTCATCATTCTGATATTACCTTTTGGATCTTTTTGACCAAATGGATTTTCAAAATCTTTGCCCATCATAATTACACCACCACGAGGACCACGCAACGTTTTGTGTGTAGTAGAAGATACAATGTGGCAATGCTCGAAAGGACTGCTTAATAAGCCCTTTGCAATTAAACCTGCTGGGTGTGCAATATCGGCCCAAACCAATGCGCCAATTTCATCGGCTACTGCACGAATGCGTTTGTAATCCCAATCGCGGCTGTAAGCACTAGCACCACAGATAATTAATTTAGGTTTTAGTTCACGAGCTTTTGTTTCAAGCATTTCGTAATCTACCAAGCCAGTTTCTTTTACTACACCATAAAAATGGGCTTCATAAGTTTTACCGCTATAGTTTACAGAGCTACCATGTGTCAAGTGACCACCCATGCTTAAATCTAAACCTAAAGTTCTATCGCCTGGCTGTAATACTGCCAAAGCAATAGCAGCATTTGCTTGCGCACCGCTGTGTGGTTGTACGTTAGCATATTCTACATTGAAAATTTGTTTCAACCTATCAATGGCCAGTTGTTCTGTTTGGTCTACAATTTCGCAACCAGCATAGTAACGTCTGCCTGGGTAGCCTTCTGCATATTTATTGGTTAAGCAGCTACCAGTTGCTTGTATTACTTGTAACGATGTAAAGTTTTCGCTGGCAATAAGTTCTATGCCATGGCGCTGGCGTTGCAATTCTTGATTGATGAGGTCGAATACCAAAGTATCTCTTTGCATGTATCTATTGGTTTATGATTTGAGGCGCAAAAATAGTTGTTACGGCATAAGCCACAAAGCGAATGTGTGTTATTGGTGCATTAAAAAAGCAGGCAAATGGTAATACTTGGTGGAAAAAGCTGCGTAGCGAACAAAACGTACAAGTGTGCGACGCAACAAAAGCATCATAGCACTACTACTGATGGTAACCAAATAAAAACACCTGCTAAGTTTTTAAAACTTAGCAGGTGTTTTATAAAAATATGCAACTAATTATTCAAAATCTGCACCAGCAGAAAGGTCTTTCCACTCGTTCAATTAGTGTCATTAGTGTTCCTATCTAAATTGATGGTTCTTGCTGGCTTAAGCAATGCCAACTACCAAGGCCCCAAATAACATCTGTACTATCTATACCAATTACTTTTCTGTCTGTAAATAATGCCGATAAAATGTCTAATGCTTTGGCATCATTAACTTCGTCTCTATAAGTAGGTACAATTACTGCTGCGTTAGCAATGTAAAAATTAGCGTAAGATGCAGGTAATCTTTGTTCTTCCCATTCAACGGCTTTTGGCATAGGTAATGCTACCACTTTTAATGGTCTGCCATCTAGCAATCGCATGGTTTTTAGCTGCGCTAAATTTTCTTGCAGTAAATGGTAGTTATCATCTTCTGGATTTTCCTCTACCACAGTAACTACGGTATCTTCATTTACAAAACGTGTAATGTCGTCAATGTGTCCATCGGTGTCATCACCTACAATACCATCACCTAGCCACAATACTTGTTGCACACCATAAAAGTCTTTTAAGTATTGTTCTATTTGTTCTTTAGTTAAGTGTGGGTTTCTATTTGGGTTTAATAAACAAGCTGTAGTGGTTAACACTGTACCTGCACCATTAAACTCAACCGAACCGCCTTCCATGATTATGCCAGGATTAAAGACTGGTAAGCCTAATTTCTCGCCAATTAAAGTTGGTATTACATCATCTAAATCGTGTGGTGGATATTTACCGCCCCAAGCATTGTAATCCCAATCAACAATCACTTTTTGCTTAGTAGTTGGGTTAATTAAAAATGCAGGGCCGTGGTCTCTACACCAAGCATCGTTAGTAGGGTGGTGGAAGAACTGAATTTGGTTCATATCTACACCTTCTGCTACCAAATACCGTGTGGCAAAGGCTTGCATGGCTTCGTTGTACACGTTGATGCATACTTTTTCGCCCTCGCTTACGGCTTTAATAAACTTGGCATAAGGCTGATAAACAGTCTCTATTTTGCCAGGCCAACTTTCTTCTTTATGTGGCCAACTTAACCATGTAGCCACATGAGGATGCCACTCTGCTGGAAAAGAAAACCCTTGAGCGGCTGGTGTATTTGTAAGAGATATTTGCATTGAATTTTTTGCTTCGATAAAAGATGAAAAAAGAACTGAACGTACAAGGCACTTCGTAAACTCAGTGTAAACTCGCAACGATGCTACATTGAAATACAAAAGCTGGTTACATAAATACTTCCAACTTTTTGCCTTTCTGCCTCACAACTCTTTGCCTCGTTTTAATCTATAAATCTTTTTAAAATTGGTTCGTAGCTATCTATGCGTCTGTCACGTAAAAACGGCCAGTGTGTGCGATAGTATTCAGATTTTTCTAGGTTCACTTCTGTAACCACGGTTTCTTCGGCTTCATGCGATGCTTTGTACAACAATGTGCCAAAAGGATTGCAAATAAAACTGCCGCCCCAGAACTTCATATCGGCCTCAAAACCCACACGATTTACGCTTACCACAGGTATACCATTAGCTACAGCATGGCTGCGCTGAATGGTTTGCCAAGCATTGTATTGTTCTACGTTGGTTTCTTCGTTTTGTGTAGTGGCCCAGCCAATTGCAGTAGGGTAAAAGAGAATTTCAGCACCCATTAAAGCAGTAATTCTTGCTGCTTCAGGGTACCATTGATCCCAACAGATGAGGACACCAATTTTGGCAAATTTAGTTTCAAAAATTCTGTAGCCAGTATCGCCTGGTGTAAAGTAAAATTTCTCGTAAAAGCCAGGGTCATCAGGTATGTGCATTTTGCGATATTTACCTAAATACGCACCATCAGCATCAATTACTGCGGTGGTATTGTGGTACAAACCTTGCGCTCTTTTTTCAAACAAAGACGCAATAATTACCACGCCTAATTCTTTAGCCACAGGGCTTAAAGCATCGGTTGATGGGCCAGGAATAGCTTCTGCTAATAAGAAATTATCGTGGTCTTCTACATCGCAGAAATATAATGAGGTAAATAACTCTTGCAAACAAACAATTTGTGCGCCTTTGGCAGCAGCTACACGAATTTGCTCAATGGCTTTTGCCAAGTTTTCGGCTTTGTTAGCGGTACAGGTAGTTTGTACGGTACCAATTTTTACTATCGACATACTTACAATTTTCGGCGCAAAAATAATGTGTTAGCGGTGGATATAAGGTTACTATTTAAGTTTTATGCACCACATAGGCAGATAGTCACATAGTTTTTGCGCAAATAGGAAGGTGAAAATCTAGTAATCATCAAGTATTGAGAACTGCTAAGAGTTATTGTGATTTCTTAATATTTTACTATGTACCTACTGTGCCTATGTGGTAAAAATTAGCTGATAATTATGGTTTGCCAGTAAGGTGCAATGCGGGTACTTTTGCCAAAAAACAAACTATGGCGGTTGATGAATCGGTAAATCCTTGGCAAATTGTAGATGCAACGGTGGCTTACGACAACCCTTGGTTACAAGTCATTCACCACAACGTAATTAACCCAAGCGGTGGCAAAGGCATTTATGGTAAGGTGCATTTTAAAAACAAAGCCATAGGTGTGGTAGCGGTAGATGCTGATAGAAATACGTATTTAGTAGGTCAATATCGTTTTCCTATTAATATTTATAGTTGGGAAATTCCTGAAGGCGGCTGCCCTGAACATACCGATTCGCTTGAAACTGCCAAACGTGAGTTGCTTGAAGAAACAGGCTTAAAAGCCAGCAATTGGCTACAACTTGGTAGTAGTTATTTATCAAACTCGGTAAGTGATGAATATGCAGAGTATTTTTTAGCCACAGGCTTAACCCAACATCAAGCCGAGCCAGAAGAAACCGAGCAATTGGTTTTGAAAAAACTACCTTTAGATGAAGTCTTTGCCATGGTAGACAATGGTACAATTACAGATACCTTGTCTATTTTGGCGTTGCAAAAGTTACAATTGTTGATGTTGCAAGAGAAAGTCAATTTATAGTTTTTAGTTTGGGGTTTAGAGTTTATAGTAGTTTAAATAGTTCACTTATTCGTGTAATTAGTGCAATTGTTCTTAAATCCGTGTAAGTAATTCGTGAAATAATATGTCAAAACAAGAATCCTTAATCATAGGTCGTCAACCGTTAATAGAAGCCTTGCGCAGTGGTAGAGCCATTGATAAAATATTGGTACAAAAAAATGCCAATGGCGAAGTGATGAGTGCTATACGAGCGCTAAGCAACGAGTACAAAGTGCCTATGCAAATGGTGCCTGCTGAAAAGTTGAATTACATGACCAAGGCCAATCACCAAGGCGTTATTGCATTGGCTGCATTGATTGAATATAAAGATTTAGAAACCGTGCTAGACGAGGTGCAAGCCAAAGGCGAAGTGCCATTGTTTGTAATGCTCGATGGTATTACCGATGTGCGCAACATCGGCGCTATTGCTCGTAGTGCGCATTGCTGCGGTTGTCAGGCCATTATTATACCCGATAAAGGTGTGGGCGCACTCAACGAAGAAGCCATGAAAAGTAGTGCAGGCGCATTAGAACACATCAATATTGTGCGTGTAAATAGCCTACTTAAAGCCGTAGATACACTGCATGAACGTGGCATTCTCGTATTTACCAGCGATATGAAAGCCGATAAAAAAGTATTCGACTTACCGCTCACCGAGCCTTGCTGTATTATTATGGGTAATGAGGAAAAAGGTGTACAGCCTTACTTAGCCAAAGCCGCTGATGAATACTTTACCATACCAATGGTCACTAAGTTCGATTCGTTCAATGTATCAGTTGCCACAGGTATTATTTTGTACGAAGCCATGAAAAATAGAATGTAAAACACTGGCCGCCCCAACCCCTCCAAAGGTGGGGCTTTGAAAGCGAAGATTTTTTGGTTACCAGCTGTAGTAGTTCTTTTCATCGTCTGTTGTGTCACTCACTTGTACGTTCAGAACGTTGTGGGTCTTTTATCGTAGCGTAGTTTTTAATACAACGTAACTAAGAATACTAAGAACACAAAGCCATTTTCATACCCCAAGGCTTTAGCCAAGGTATGATGAAAATACATGTGTTAAACTGTCCAAAAACGCAACAGAAAGCCCAAAAACGCATACAAACATGCAAAAACGCATGAGAAAATCGTAGAAACGCTACCGAAAATGATAGAAACGCATCTGAAAACCGCATAACCGCGTAAGGAAATGAATAAACCGCATCAAGAAATGGTAGAACCGCAGTAGAAAATCATAAAACCGCTGCCAGAAATGACTAAACCGCATCAAGAAACTGGTAAACCGCTACAAAAGGTAAAATAACCGCTTCAACAAAAGCCTTTTAGCCAATCATTTCAATCAACCAAAAACACAGAACCCATAACACAAAACAAAGAACTCAAAACCCATAACACAAAACTCAAAAACATAAAAGTGCAATTTCAAGCCAACATCAATATTAAACTATTGCAACCAAGCATTACTTATCACGATAAGCTATTGCTCATTGGTTCGTGCTTTACCGAGCATATTGGTAATTATTTAATGGATGTAAAGTTTAGGGCATTGCAAAATCCCAACGGCATTCTGTTTGATCCGATAAGTGTGTGCAATAGTCTCACATCCTACATCCAAAACAAGCAATACATAGCAGATGATTTGGTGTATTTAAACGAGGCTTGGCACAGTTGGCAGCACCATAGTCGCTTTTCTGGTATTGATAAAGATGAAGTGCTTGCAAACATCAATCAATCACAACAAACTGCGCATCAGTTTTTAAAAGAAGCAGATTGGTTAATTATAACACTAGGTTCTTCCTTTGTATACAAACTGCTAGATAATTCCCCCCTCCCCTTTGGGCGAGGGGCAGGGGGTGGTGCTGCCGTTGCCAATTGTCACAAAGCACCTGCACAAACTTTTCAAAAGCACTTGTCAACTATTGAAGAAACAATCGTGGCTTTAGATACCATTTTGTACCAGTTGTTTCAATTTAATCCTGATTTAAAAGTATTGTTTACCATCAGCCCTGTAAGGCATTTGCGTGATGGTGTGGTAGATAATAACCGCAGCAAAGCAAGGTTGATAGAAGCGGTGCATCACTTGGTAAACAAGTTTGACAAGCTGCATTATTTTCCTGCTTACGAGTTAGTAGTAGATGTATTGCGTGACTATCGCTTTTTTGATATTGACTTGGCACATCCTAATTATGCCGCTACACAATTTGTACTAGAGCATTTTGCTGAAAGCTGTACCAATAAAGACACACAACAGTTAATGTATGAGATTAAGAAGCTTATAATTGCTCGTAACCACAAGCCATTTAACCCAACTTCTAATCAGCACCAACAGTTTTTAAAAGCCCAATTACAAAAAACTCAAAAGCTGCAAGAATTGTATCCGTATTTAGATTTTAGTGAAGAGCTAGGTTTTTTTGGTGAGAAGTGAATAGTCAATAGTGAATTGTGAAAGCTCAGTGAGAATTTTACAATTCACGCAACATAATTATTGAAAACCCAATCACCAACTATTGACTATTGACTATTGACTATTGACTATTGACTATTGACCATTCACTAATGTATCCTATCACCTCTAACCTCTAATTCTTTCATTATTTCTACCTCATAATCCAACCATTCTTTCCAGCGTTTACGGACCTTTTCTTTATCAATATAGGTTTCTGCAAGCTCTATAAATAAAGTGTAATGGCCAGCTTCACTTTCCATAAAGCGGCGATAAAAATTACGCATGTACTCATCATTTAAGCCCTCGCTTAAGCGCTTGAAACGCTCACAGCTTCTTGCTTCTATCATGGCCATGGTAAGCAATTGGTCTAGCAATCTATCTTCTTCTTTGCCACCAGTTTTTTGAAACTTAATCAGTTGGTTGGCGTATTCATCTTTACGTTGCCTACCAAGTTGTAGGTTACGTTTTTTAAGTTCGTTTAGTACTAGTCTAAAATGTCCCCATTCTTCAGTAACAATTGGTGCAAGGTCTGCCACTAATTTTTCTAAATGTGAGTAGCGCTGAATATAAGAAATGCAAGTAAGGGCAGCTTTTTGCTCGCAATAAGCATGGTCAGTTAATATGGCTTCTAAATCAAGCGAAGCCAAATCTACCCAACGAGGGTCTGTTGGTAATTGTAAACCTAAAATATTCTTTACGTCTTCTGTGTGCGTCAAGGTTTTGCTGTTAAATAGATTAAGAAGATATTTACCACTGCAAATATGAACGAAACATTTTTACAAAAGAAATTGGATGAGCGTAGGCAGCAAAATGCGTTTAGAACCTTGCGCCTGCCAAGTGGCAAGATTGATTTTTGCAGTAATGATTATTTGGGGCTAGCAAAACTGTTGACCGTTGACCGTCGACCGTCGACCGATTTGGGTTCAACTGGTTCTCGTTTATTGGCTGGTAATTATGAACTGATAGAAGGGGTAGAAGTGCAAATAGCAAACTTTCATCAAAGTGAAGCAGCATTAATATTCAATTCTGGTTACGATGCTAATATTGGCTTGCTTTCTAGCGTACCACAAAAAGGCGATACTATTTTATACGATTTTCTTAGTCATGCTTCTATTCGTGATGGCATCAAATTATCTGCTGCACAATCTTTTGCTTTTTTGCATAATGATGTAGCTGATTTGGAAAGGCGTTTACAGCAAGCTAGCGGTAATATTTTCGTAGTTACAGAATCTGTGTTTAGTATGGATGGCGATATGTGTCCTTTGCTGGAAATAGTGGCATTATGCGAGCAGTATCAAGCTCACTTAATTGTAGATGAAGCACATGCAACAGGTGTTATTGGGGCAAAAGGTGAAGGCTTGGTGCAGCATTTAGGTTTACAAGCAAATGTGTTTGCAAGGGTGCATACATTTGGTAAAGCTTGTGGCTGCCATGGTGCTGTGGTATTAGGTTCTAGCTTGTTGCGTGATTATCTCATCAACTTTGCAAGAAGTTTTATTTATTCAACGGCCTTGCCGCCACATGCTGTAGCTGCAATAGAAAAAAGCTACCAAATATTTCCTGAAATGGTGGCTGAAAGAGCGCATTTACAAACATTGATTGACTATTTTCAGGCTGCGCCAATAGCTTATGAAAAATTGGTATCACATACACCAATACAAGCAGTTATTGTACCTAACAATGATGCGGTAAAACAACTAGCCAATAAACTACAAGATGCAGGTTTTGACATCAGACCAATATTGTACCCAACTGTGCCAAAAGGCAAAGAGCGGTTGAGAATTGTTTTACATAGTTTTAATACCATGCAAGAAGTAGAAAAGTTGATTGTCATTCTAACGAAGGAAGAATCTGCCTGATATTTGGTTAGATGCTTCGTGCCTCAGCATGACAAAAAGAAACTATCGATTAAGCATCTCAAAATGTAGCTCACCAAAGTTTTGTAGCGATGACAATTTTAAATCTGCGGCGCCCCATTTATCATCTTTCTGAACGCTACCATGTGGCACTACTACACATTTCATTCTGGCGGCTTTTGCTGCAATCATACCATTAAAACTATCCTCAAACGCCAAGCAATTAGTAGGGTTGGTGTTTAGTTTTTGGGCACAATCAAGGTACACTTGTGGGTGCGGCTTACCATAAGGTAAATCTTCAGCAGAAGAAGTTGCATGAATGTATGGGGCAATACCTGTAAGCCTTACTACTAAGTCAATTAGCGATTGTGGTGATGATGTGGCAATACCAATTTTAAGGCCTTTATCGTGAAAGAAGTTGATGATGTGATGCACACCCGGCATGATGGTGCCTTTAGCTTCTACTTTTTGTAAAATGCTATCGAAAATGAGGTTCTCAGCGGTTTTAGTTTCAACGTGATTGATGTTGAAATAGGCAAACCACCATTGTATAAATTCTCTTGTACGCAAGCCTGTGGTGGTGTTGCAAAGTTCATCGGTAAGTGTGGCGCCAAATGTGGCAAACACTTCTATGGCCGCTTCGTTCCATAATGGTTCACTGTCTATAAGTAAACCATCCATATCAAAAATTACAGTATTTATAGGCATTGTAGGTGTTTTAAGGTTGCAAATGTATTCGTCTGAACCTAGATTTAGATGGATTAAAAGGATTGGGGATTAATATGTTTTTTTCACTAATTATCAATCCTGTACAGTCTTGGTTCACACTAGTGCTGTAAAGCGAACAGAACGTAGAAGTGTGCTGTAAATGTCAATTAATTCGAGGAGACTTTTCTCTCGTTAAAAAATGATGATTATTCCAATACAGATTGGTATATAGTTGTCGCTGCAATAATTATCGTCTCACAACGAGACGCCTGTGCAGCATCTTCACTTTGTGGTGGCGTCTAAAGCATTTGTACAGGTGTAAAACCAACGATATTTATTGAGATGACATTGTTAGTTATCAACTATAAGCAATTGCATTGTCCAAGGATTCTAAACATAGTAGGCTGCCTAAATTATCAATAGAAGATTAACTGTTAATGTTACTGATGTACTATCAAGATTATCGTACTTTTTTACACATCAGTGAAAGTTATGGCATTAGTGAAATGCATTGTTAGCCTGTTGTTACAAAAACAGGCGCAAGCATCATAATAGTAAATACTCATCAAGGGTAAAAAGTAAATACCGCTTACAAACGCACAGAAAAAAGAGAATCAGCAGTTATCTTCAATAAAGGTTGTAGTAGAAAATGTTATCCGAATTATGAAAATATTTAGTGTCTTAGCCAAAAAATACAGAAACAGAAGAAGAAGTTTTACACTTAGAATTAACCTAATCGTTACTATTTGTAATCACCAATTAGCAGTTTAATTTTATGTTAGAGTTCTCTTTTTTTGAGGTACGAAAAAAAGATTGCAGCGAACAGCCCGACCCGCCTCAAGCGGGCGACGCCATAAATATGCAATACTTACAAATACAACTATAATAAAACTTACAAATACCCTATTTGTTAAAAAAATAAAAGTTACTGCAAGTTGTAAGGTTTTGTTTCCACAGCCGTTTTTAGGGGAAACAAACAAATAATGAAACAAATTCTCTCAGTAATACTACTTACAATACTTACAATTGGTATTACAAATGCACAAAATGTAAAGTTTAACAGTACAGATGGTGTGGCCATTAAAGGCTACGATGTGGTGGCTTATTTTAGCCAACAACAAGCCGTTGTAGGCAACGATGCTTTTACCACAGAATGGAGTGGCAGTAAATGGAAGTTTGCATCTAAAGCCAACTTAGACAGTTTTAAAATTGCCCCACAAAAATATGCCCCTCAATATGGTGGTTACTGTGCCTATGGTTGCAGCGATAATCACTTATCGCCAACTGACCCAAATGCTTGGACAATTGTGAACGACAAATTGTACCTAAACTACAACTTAAAAGTAAAAGGCTTTTGGATAAAAGATACTACCAATCTTATAAAAAAGGCAGATGGTTTATGGCCTTCATTAAATAAATAATCTCAATTAAATTTTAAATAAAATAACAAATGAAAACAATCGTTCTAGCTATTCTAGCAACTGTATTTACCTTCAACTTACAAGCACAAACCGATACCAGAGTAAAACAATTTAACATAGAAAAAGGTGTGGCAATTCAAGGCTACGACCCTGTGGCTTATTTTACCCAAAGCAAAGCTGTAAAAGGTAATAAACAATTTGCTGCCACTGTAGAAGGTATAACTTACAATTTTGCAAGTGCTGCTGATAAAGACTTGTTTGTAAAAGACCCTAAAAAATACGAACCGCAATATGGTGGCTGGTGTGCTTACGCTATGGGTGCAACTAACGAGAAAGTAGAAATAGACCCAGAAACCTTTAAAATAGTTGGTGGTAAATTGTACCTGTTTTATCACAGTTGGGTAAACAATACGCTTACCAAATGGAATAAAGACGAAGGCACTTTAAAGCCAAAAGCAGACGCTAATTGGGCAACAAAATTCAAATAAACCAACACTTTCATTTTAGCACTATATCACTTAAACCATTTCATCCCGATAGCTATCGGGACACAAATACCAAACTAACTATCATGAACAAAACAACTATCATTATATCTTGGCTTTTACGCATTGCCGCAGCTATTATTTTGCTACAAACCTTGTACTTTAAATTTACAGGTCATCCAGAATCAGTTGAATTATTTACCAAACTTGGTGTAGAGCCTTGGGGCAGAATTGGTACTGGTGTTATTGAATTGATTACAGGTATTCTACTTCTAATTCCTACTACCGCTTTTATAGGTGCTTTTTTAGGTATTGGGTTAATGGCTGGCGCAATACTATCGCATCTAACCGTTATTGGTATTGAGTCTAAAGGCGATGGTGGGCAATTGTTTATGCTTGCCATATTGGTATTGGTATGCTGCTTAGCAATATCAATTATTCATAGAAAAGAAGGCATTGCACTGTACAATAAATTATTAAAAAAGAACTAATCATGCGTCAAGCAATTGTTGTTTTATGTGTCATTTTCTTTGTGCCTTCGGCAAAAATACTAGCCCAAGGTTGTAGCGATGCTGGCTTTTGTACGCTTGGTAATATAAAGCCACACGGTGCAGATTCTTCATCGTTAAAAAAACAAAACCTCACAATTATTTTGGCAAATGGTGTAGGCGATGAAAATGTGTATGTGTTTACCCCAGGCATTCAATACGATGTGAGATTGACCCAGCGATGGGCTTTACAGGCAAGACTTACAGCCAATTATGCATCCGGCAATTTGGGTACAGCATTCGGCTTAGGTGATGGTTTTTTATCTGGTATTTATAGCCCTAAAACCAATAAAAAATGGGTAACTTCTTTTATTTTGGGAGGTAAATTTCCATTAAATCTTGGTGATATTAAAAATGGTAGCAAGCCTTTACCTATGCAGTATCAAAGTAGTTTAGGCACTATTGATATAATTGCTGGTATTACTGTTACTAATAACAAATGGTTATTTGCTACGGCTATTCAACAGCCGCTTACTGGTACTAATCGCAATACATTTTTGCCTATTTATTGGGGTACTGCAGAAGCTGCAAAATATTCGCCAACAAACGATTTTAACCGTAAAGGTGATGTGCTTTTACGAGCTGGCTATGATGTTGCCACTACTAAAAAATGGAAACTAAATGCAGGCTTATTAGGCATCTATCATTTAGGAAAAGATACCTACATAGATGGCAACGTCAGCAATAAACCTATTGAGTTGCAAGGCTCAGATGGATTAACGTTAAATGGCACTTTTTCTGCTTGGTACAAGCCTAGTTCTAACTTCTCATTAGGTCTTACAGGTGGCGTGCCATTTGTGGTTAGAGACATCAGACCAGATGGTTTAACGCGCTCATTTGTAGTATCACCTGAAATAATTTTTCATTTTTAAAACTGAACAATCATGCGTTACGTAATTATGGTTTTGTTAGTGGTGATAGTAGCTGTTGCTTGTAAAAAAGAGCAATTAGCACCAACAGTTACATTGAACGAAGTAATTATTGATACCTCTGCAAATGGTGGTGGCAGCGGTGGAGGAACTGGCAGTGGTGGAAACAATGGCGGTACAGATACAACCGCTGTGTTAAAATATTCAGGCAGCTTTAATTCTGGGCCTTATGGCAGTACTAGCGGCAAGGCAGAAATTTATAAAACTGCTTCTAATGCATTTGTACTACAGCTTAGTAATTTCAATGTATCTAATGGGCCGGCGTTACATGTTTTTGTATCTAAAGAGGCAATGCCTGTAAACTTTATTGATTTAGGTGCTTTAAAATCTACCAATGGTAATCAGGTTTATACCATAACAGGTATGCCAGATTTTACTAGTTATAAATATATATCTATACATTGCGTGGCTTTTAATCATTTGTTTGGTTCAGCATTATTAAATTGAAAACTGCTTTTATGATTTTCTTACAATTATCGCAACAACTACAATCCCTCAGTAAGCTATTAAAAACATTGCAAGACGAGCAATACACACATAAAATTGAGCATTTAGGTAATGCAAGTATTGGTGGCCACACTAGACACATTATTGAGTTGTTGCAGTGTGCTATCAACGGCTATAAAAATGGTAAGGTAGATTATGTGAACCGTATGCGTAACCTTGCTTTAGAAACAAGTAGAACATTAGCAGCCTCAACATTAGATGCAATAGATGAGCAGTTAAGAATGCCAGACAAGTTATTAACTATGGTAGTAGATGAAATTGGTGATACGACAGCACCTATTGTAAGTACTACTTATTTCAGAGAAATTGTGTACAATACAGAACATACCATTCATCATTTAGCACTAATAAAAGTAGCCTTAATAGAAATGAAATTAGCAGTTGTAGATAGTCAATTTGGTATGGCTTATTCAACAATAAAATACCAAGCAACACTAAACAGTTAATGATGCGGATTGCTAAATACATTGTTTTAGTATTGATATTAAGCAGTACCAGTAAGGCTTTGCTGGCGCAGGATAGTAGCAAGATATATTTTACAACGGCTGCTGGTGTGTTTGTGCCCAAATCATCATTTGCAAATGCTTATGAAAATTCTTTGGCTTTAAATTCTGGTATTGAATACCGCTTTAGTAAACGTTATTTTGTACAGTTTGTGCTCGATTTTAATGCGGTAAAATATAATCAGCAAGTAAAAGATGCCAGCTCAAATTATTTGTTTCAGCATACTAACAGTTCTGTGTTTTTAGCAGGGTTTAATGTGGGCAGAAATATTGCTATTGCCAAGTCAAAGAAAGTATTTGTATCGCCTTACATTGGTATTGGCTATGCCAATATTGGAGAGCCACGTTTGATGGTAAATACTGTTACTGGTATTGTATTGCAAGAAGTAACACGGATGCAAGGTGTATACTTAAAGGAAGGGTTAAGATTAGGTTATAATACAAAATCTAAAGTGTTGCAAACATTGTATGTAGATGCAGCATTTTGGTCTGCTAATATTGAGGTGCAAAACAGTAAACCTAAAGCATTGTCAATACTAGTTGGTACAAGGGTAGGGTTTTAGTTCATAAATAATCACGTATGTGTACAGTTGTTTTTTTGCCAAATAATGGTAAACATTGCTTCGCTTCTTTAAGAGATGAAAGTCCATTGAGGGAGGCTGCATTAGTACCTGCTATTTACACAAAATATGATGTTGATTATGTTGCGCCGTTAGATGCAAAAGCTGGTGGTACATGGGTTGGTGTAAATGAATTTGGTAACGTTGTCATCTTATTAAATGGAGGTTTTGAAAATCATATCAGGCAAGCTAGTTACAGAAAAAGTAGAGGTTTGATTGTAAAAGAATTATTAGCTGTTGAAGCACCTGTAAGCGATTGGCTAGAGATGGATTTAAGTAATATTGAACCGTTTACTTTGGTTGTGTTTAGTGATAATAATTTGTATCAATTGGTTTGGGATGGTCAAAAAAAACACAGCGTTTCTTTAGATGCTACACAGCCTCATATATGGTCATCCTCAACGCTGTATAATAGCGCTGCAAAAACAAAACGAAGCCAAATATTTAAACAATGGTTATCGTTAAATCCTCAGATTTCACAGCAATCTATTCTTAGTTTTTTTCAATCAGTAAATGATACTACAAATGGCTTCTTAATTAATAGAAGTGCTACAATGCAAACGCTCAGCTACACTTTTATAGCATTAGCTGAATCTGTCAATATACAGTATCACGATTTTTTAAATGCTACAAAAAGTACAACCACATTAGCCTTAAAGCGATTGGTTGAAGTACCCTATTTATGATTTCTCAAGACGCAATATTTAAGTTCAAATCATTCTACATTAAATTATGTAGCTGGGAATATTGGCCTATGTGGGTGGTATATTTCCCATTAGGGTTTTATTACACATACTTGGCAGTAAGAGCTAAATCTTTTTTCTTTTTTTCTGCATCAAATCCTAGCATAGAAACTGGAGGAATGTTCTTTGAAAGCAAATGGAGCATTTTTAAATTGATGCCTAAAAATTATTTTCCCAATACCATTTTGGTCGATATAAACGATAACTTCTCAACTATTGAAACAAGCATGAAAGCTGCAAATATTTCATTTCCAATAATTGCAAAACCTGATAGAGGTGAACGTGGTTGGTGTGTGAAGAAAATTCATAGCTTCGCTGAATTATTGCAGTATAAAACTAATACCAAGATTCCTTTTCTAGTTCAATCTTACATTGATTATCCGGTTGAATTAAGCGTGTTTTACTACCGCCATCCTAAAAGTGATAAAGGCATTGTTACTTCGGTTACTTATAAAAAATTACTTTCTGTAGTTGGTGATGGATTCTCTACTATTGATGCGTTAATTAGAAAAAATGACAGGGCTTTTTTGCAATACCAGCGACTTAAAAAAGAAAATATCATTAACTTAAATGAAGTGCTACAATTAGGTGAAGAACGTGTATTAGTGCCTTATGGCAATCATGTGCTAGGAACCATGTTTATCAATTTCAATCACATCATAGACGAGGCGTTAATTGATTCAATTGATACGATTAGTAAAAATATTCATGGCTTTTATTTTGGTAGGTTCGACTTGCGTTGTGCAAGTGTTGATGACCTGAAACAAGGTAAAAACTTTGCTATTTTAGAACTCAATGGTGCAGGTGCCGAGCCAGCACATATTTATCATCCTGGCTTTTCGTTTATAGAGGCACAAAAGGTATTGATGCAGCATTTTAGAATGTTGTTTGATGCAGCAAAAGCCAATCAACAAGCAGGTGTGCCATTCATGTCTTATCAAGCATATAAGCACACCAAGCACCTAGAAAAAGCATTTAAACAACAAGCCCTACAAGCATGAGTAGCATCGGTATTTTGATAGGCTTTTATGGGTACTTGTTTCCTGGTAATATCAACTTAATGGTGGTACATTTATATACTAGTAAGCAGTATAAATTATTATGGCAAATGCTCGCTCTAATTGCCTTGTTTGAAAGTTTGTATTGTGCTGCTGTATTGTACAGCTTACAAGTGTTGCATAAGGAAAGTTATTGGTATCATATTGTTGAAATCGTATCGTATATCATGATATTACTGATGGGCATTTGGATGGTTTTTGAAAAAAAGATAACCGCCAAAGCTGCTAGTAACAATACAGTTTATAGAGGTTTGTTGAGTATTATTATTCATCCACAACAAATACCTTTTTGGTTGGTAGCAGGTGTGCTGCTGAATGCAACTTTAAGGTTCTCAGATGGCTGGAAAAATCTACTGCCCTTTGTCGGTTTTAATGCCATAGGAACGGTTTTGGTAATGCTATGCTACATGCTAGTAGGTAGCAAATTAATCCATTACTTCAAACTCAATTTGGCACAGATTAATAGGGTAATGGGTAGCTTGTATGTGTTGCTAGCCTTGTATCATTTGGTAATCCAAATTTTAAATCCCAAATTTATTTTCCTTCCCATTCTTTATAAAATTGTGCTAAATATTGTTCCATAAATTGGTGACGTTCTAGCGCCAATTGCTTACCAGTTTGGGTATTCATTCTATCTTTTAGCAGCAATAGTTTCTCGTAAAAATGATTAATGGTTGGGTCGTTGTTATGCTTGTATTGTTCTTTGGTTTTGTGCAGATTTGGTGGTGTATTTGGGTCGTACAAAGGCCTGTTTTTAAAGCCACCATAATTAAAAGCTCTAGCAATGCCAATAGCACCAATCGCATCTAACCGGTCAGCATCTTGCACAATATCCAACTCTATCGATTTAAACTGTTGCTGTTCTTTACCACCTTTAAAAGAAATATTGGCTACTATTTGTACTACATGGTCTATAACAGTTGTATCTAGTTGCAATGTTTCTAAAAAGGCTTTGGCTTTTAAAGGGCCAATTGTTTCATCACCACCATTAAATTTCGAGTCAGCAATGTCGTGTAACAAAGCGCCTAACTCTACCACCAACAAATCTGCGTTTTCACCTTTTGCTATTTGCTTTGCTGCTTGCCAAACTCTATAAATATGCCACCAATCATGGCCGCCTTCTGCGTCTGCTAAGGTGTCTTTTACATAGTTAACGGTTGTGGTGATGATGTGTTGGTGCTCCATATCTAATAATTAAAAGTTGGAAATTAAGGTTTTGGCGAATAATGCCTTGCTAGACAACTACTATAGGGATGCTTTAGCTACGGCTATGCAGGGCTAAAAAAGTACATCTAGCGTGCATTAATAACGAAGGATTAACGAAGGATGAGTATATCTGCCCTATATTTACTACGGCTAAACAGTACATTAACAATACTTAATACAATTACAATGGCAATTGCAAAAGATATAATTGGCAAAAGTCTTCAAGGTACATTGGGTAAGCAATTGGTATTTAAGCAATACGGCGATAGAACAGTGGTAACGGCTTACCCAGATATGAGCAATATTGTACCTAGCGATTTACAAAAGGAAAAAAGAAATAAGTTTAAAGAGGCAGTTGCTTTTGCCAAAAAAGTTATGGTAGATGCAGATTTAAAAACAGCTTACGCCGCTAAAGCTAAACCTAGACAAACGGTGTATCACTGTGCTTTACAGGCTTACTTGAAAGGTGAGGTTTAGAATTGTAGTTATCTCTAGAGTTTTTTTATAGACAAATAATTTGAGTTAAGACAAAGTGTGAGTCGTTAGCATTATAACTTCATCAACTACTTAAGGCTTGATGTAGCATTTTTAATTACACTCTCAATAAACAAGATGGTTTGCTGATTGAAAAATTCTGGGCTATCGATATTTACAACATGCCCACAATCAGCAGTAATTACTAATGTGCTGTTAACTGGGTTTTGTAGTACTAGCTTTTGTATTGAGGGTAAAAACATAGCGTCTTCACTGCCCATTAAATAAAGGCAAGGCATTACATTCTTGGCTAAGCGCAATTTTTTTAATAATGGATTTACTTGTGCTGATAAGCTGAACCACCTGATAAACTCTTGTTGGGTGAGTTTTTTGGCCTCTTGTATAAATAATTGCCTAGACTTTTTATGATTGCTTCTCGGCATAATAATGTACGCGAAAAAGCGGTACAGCCACATATAAGGTATCAGCGATTTTGTAAGCATACCAAAGCGCATCAATATTTGTGAGCGCACATTTAACCGCATAATAGCACCTGCCATGGTTAAGCTATCTACACGATGTGGATGCAAATCGGCTAATTGCCTGATGATAATAGTGCCTAAAGAAATACCTACAAAATGAGACGTTTGAATGCCTAGATGATTGATAACGGCAATAATATCTTCAACAACTTCATTGAATGACAATGAATTGGTAGTAGGCTGTTGTTTAGAATTGCCATGCCCTCTGAGGTCAATGAGCAATATATTATAATGTTCATTAAAGGCCTTAATTTGTTTGTACCAAATAATTGAGCTGCCACCTGCACCATGTATAAACGTGACCCATTGTTTAGTTTTGGGTTGTAGGTAAGTGTTGTAACTCAGTAAGCTAGGGTTAGAGTATTGCTGCATAGTGGTCTGAATGATGTTAAACTAACTAAAGCAATTATTGTTTGGCTCGGTGGTATAATTTTCAAATAGAAAGTTCAAACTAACTTTTTCCTCTTTTAGCAACCTGCAACTTTGGTAGGTGTGGGTTTATCTTCTACATTGCCCAATAAATGACTAAAAGTACAAGTGTGCAACTAAAGCATCATAGTATTGTTATAGCTGGTAACACCAATATTTTCGCCAAAGCCGCAATGGCTGGCTAGTTTTAATTATAAGCAAGTATGAATATCAACAACATTACCACACTAGGCGAACTGAAAGCAAGTGGCTACAAACCGCTGAGTATTAAAGAAGAAGTTCGTAAGAATTTG
This sequence comes from Parasediminibacterium sp. HNIBRBA5674, assembly GCF_056745525.1. Taxonomy (NCBI): domain Bacteria; kingdom Pseudomonadati; phylum Bacteroidota; class Chitinophagia; order Chitinophagales; family Chitinophagaceae; genus Parasediminibacterium; species Parasediminibacterium sp. HNIBRBA5674. Next base: position 61,500 of record NZ_JBQWIE010000013.1, read on the forward strand.
ATTGAGAAGATTAAGCATAAAGAAAATGCGTTTACTGGTATTTTAGGCTACGAAGACACGGTGATTCCTGATACTGAAAGGGCATTGCTAAGTAGGCATAATATTTTGTTTTTAGGCTTGCGTGGTCAGGCAAAAACACGTATGGCAAGGCAAATGGTAGACCTGCTAGACGAACACATGCCTGTGGTAGCTGGTAGCGAAATAAATGACGACCCGCTGAAGCCAATGAGCAAATATGCCAAGGATTTGATAGCTGAAAAAGGCGACGATACACCAATAGAATGGATTCACCGCAGTGAACGCTATGGCGAAAAATTGGCAACACCTGACGTAAGTGTTGCTGATTTGATTGGTGATATTGACCCGATAAAAGCTGCCAATTTGCGACTGAATTTTGCAGATGAACGTGTTATTCACTACGGCATTATTCCACGTAGTAACCGCTGCATATTTGTGATAAATGAATTGCCCGATTTGCAGGCAAGAATACAAGTGTCGTTGTTTAATATTTTGCAAGAAGGTGATATTCAAATACGTGGCTTTAAGTTGCGTATGCCTTTGGATATTTTGTTTGTATTTACGGCCAATCCTGAAGATTATACCAACCGTGGTAGCATTGTAACGCCACTGAAAGATAGAATTGAAAGCCAGATTTTAACACACTATCCTAAAACTTTAGAAACATCTTTAGCTATTACAGAGCAAGAAGCGAACCTGTTAGATGTGCAAAAAGATTTGGTAGACGTGAGTGATTTGGTAAAGCGATTGATAGAACAAATAGCCTTTGAAGCGAGAACCAATGAATATGTAGATAAGAAAAGTGGTGTGAGTGCAAGGCTTACCATTGCTGCATTTGAGAATGCGGTAAGTAGCGCAGAACGTAGAGCGATTATTCATGCAGAAAAGCATACGCAAGTGTGGATTAGCGATTTGATGGGCATTATACCAAGTATTACTGGTAAAATAGAATTGATGTATGAAGGTGAGCAAGAAGGGCCTTATCAAGTATCAGTTAATTTGCTTGAAAAAGCCATAAGAACACAGTTTGTACAATATTTTCCTAACCCTGAACAGGCAAAGAAAAAGAGAGCTACTGGTAAGCGCTCGGTAGAAGAGAAAGAGCCTGAAAACCCGTACAAGCAAATAACACGCTGGTTTGATGCAGGTAACCATTTAGACTTATTGCTAGATATGACCGATACTGATAAGGTTGCAGCATTGTACAAAGTAGATGGCTTGTATAGCTTTGTAAAAAAGCATTTTCATGCGGCTAACGATAAAGAAAATGCGTTGCTGATGGAATTTGTATTGCATGGCTTGGCATCTTACTCGTTAATCAGTAAAAAGACGATTGATGGTAAAATAGAGTTTAAAGATTTAATGGGCAGCATGATAAACCTTGGCAACATTAACTTTAACGATGAGGATGACGATTTTAATGAGGATGATTTTAAGTAGAAGTTATTTTTCTAGACTTTCCAAGTTTTTAAAATTTGGAAAGTCTAGAAACTAAAATCCCACATAGTGTTGTTGCTATGTGGAATTTTAGTTATTGTTGTTTTAAATTAAATTTACTAAAAACTATATCCAAAACTTAAGTAGCCACCAATTTGTGCATCGCCTTTAATAACGTATGGTGTTAAACCGCCTCTAAAGCTAAAACCACCTTTTACAGGCTGGCTTCTGTAGCCTAAAGTGGCACTTGTAATAAAGGTAGTTGAGTTTGGAGCGATATATGTATCACCTATTGAGTTAGTAACATAAAAGCTACTTTGATTGTAATTACCTGCAAAAAGTAACGTTCCATTTAAACCTGCTTCAAAAAAACGTCCCTTGCTTTTATCCCCTGCTAAATAGTTAATTCCAACTGGTATTGTTGTGAATTTAAAGTCACTTTGGAAGCTGTAGCCAATACCAGCACGCCAGCCCCAACCACCAATTTCATTTTTAAAACGCTTGTCGTAGTTTATAGAAAATGCTAAGCCTGCACCGCCAATTTCAACAAATGCAGTTTGAGGTGCCCTGTCTGTAAATAATTTTTTCTTGGCTTCTCTTCTTAAATAAACAGTGTCTTGTGCTGTTAGGTAACTGTTACAAGCAGTAAATAGTAATGCTAGAAATAATAACTTTTTCATTTGATTAGTTTAGATTTTGGTAGAGAATTATTTCCCAAATATAGCTGCACCATAGTTGTTAAAGAAATAAAAAATTGCTTACATGATGTTCACTTCTCTCTCTAGTGTAATGCCAAATTTGGCTTCTACAGATTGTATGATTTCTGTTGATAGGTCGAAGATTTCTTTGCCTGTGGCATTGCCATAATTTACTAAAACTAAAGCTTGTAAAGGATTACAGCCAGCATCGCCTTTGCGAAAGCCTTTCCAGCCACATTGTTCTATTAACCAACCAGCTGCAACTTTATAATGCATATCATCTACAGGATAGGCAGGTATTTTCTCATAATCCTCTTTCATTACGTGTAGCCTAAACTTAGAAATCTGCGGATTTTTAAAGAAACTGCCCGCATTGCCTATTTTTTTAGGGTCGGGTAATTTGCTGCTGCGAATATTAATAATGGCTTGCGAAATAGCTTGAATAGATAATTCTTTTACACCCATTTGTTCAAGTTCAGCATTAATAGCGCCATAGCTTGTATTGAAAATAGGCTGCTTACGTAGTTTGTAGGTAACACTTAAAATGACAAACTGCCCTTTGTATTGACGCTTAAATACACTTTCTCGGTAGCCAAATTGGCAATCTTGTAAAGAAAATGTTATAGTTTTTTGCTCGTGAATGTGATACGCTTCTAGGCTGTGAAAAATGTCTTTGATTTCTACGCCATACGCACCAATATTTTGCATAGGGCTTGCGCCTACATTGCCTGGTATTAAGCTTAGGTTTTCGATGCCTGCGTAATTATTGGTAATGCAGTGTTGCACAAACTCATGCCAAACTTCACCAGCAGCGGCTTTTACGTAGTAATAATCTGCGTCTTCATCTACTAAAGAGATGCCTTTTAGCTCGTTTTTTAATACAAGGCCATCGAAGTTTTGGGTAAATAAAATATTACTGCCGCCACCTAGGATTAGTGGTGAATTTGTAGTTTTAAGTTTGGAGTTATTTAAAAAAACCGCTAGTTCATCAACGGTAGAAAAGCTGGCAAAATATTTTGCTAATACATTGATGCCAAAGGTATTATAGGGCTTTAAAGAGATGTTTTGTTGTAGCTGCATGGGTGCAAAATAAAGATTTTACAAATGGATGGATAGAACGCTGATTGTAATGATTGTCAAGATTTATTTGATTGATACGCCTTTGTGGCTAAAGTTTCGCTTAAGTAAAAGCTGCGAAGCGAACTGAACGTAGAAGTGTGCGACGCAACAAAAGCATGATATGTAGTACTAAAGCTGGTAACATAAAAATTATTTACTGACAGAACGACTTGAAAATTTATCGGTATTTGGTTTGCTATATCTTTAACACGAAAATTTTAAAAAATGAATACAAAAACACTCACATTAATTGTTATTGGTGCAATAGTTTTAATACTTGGCGGTTGCGGATGCAGCAGTTATAATGGCTTAGTTGGTGGTGACCAAAACGTACAACAAGTATGGAGTAATGTAGAAACTAACTATCAGCGCAGAACAGATTTGTACAGTAGTATTATTAAAACAATTGAGGGATCTGCAAATTTTGAGAAAAGTACCTTGAAAGATGTATTAGCAGCAAGAGCAAGTGCTACACAAATTAAAGTTGATATTAACGATCCAGAAACATTGGCAAAATATCAGGCAGCGCAAGGTCAATTGCAAAGTAGTTTCGGTAGATTAATGGCCGTAGCTGAGGCTTATCCTGACTTGAAAACAACAAAGTCATTTCAAGATTTCCAAGTGCAAATTGAGCAAACAGAGAATAGAATAAATATTGCTCGTAAAGATTATAACGAAGCTGTAAATACGTACAATTTGAAAGTAAAAACGTTTCCTAATAGTATTTTTTCTGGCTTATTTGGCTTTAAAGCTAAAAATTACTACAAAGCAGATGTTGGCAGCGAAAAAGTGCCAGATGTTCAATTCAATATTAAGTAATCAATGTAGCTTATGTTTCAATTCTTTAAGCGTAAAGCGGCCGATTTATTTACTATTGAGGAAAAAGAACGCATTGTAAACGCTGTAAAAAAAGCCGAGCTACAAACAAGTGGCGAGGTGAGAATTTTTATAGAAAGCAAATGCCGATTTGTAAATCCGATAGACAGAGCCAAAGAATTATTTGACGAACTAAATATGTACAACACCGCAGAACGAAATGCGGTGTTGGTTTATATAGCTATGTCTCATCGTCAGCTAGCTGTTTATGGCGATGTGGGTATTTATCAAAAAACTGGTGCTGCTTTTTGGAACGAGCAAGTGAAAACAATGATTAGCCATTTTAATAGTAGTGATTATGTTGAAGGTATTTGTGAAGTGGTGCTTAAAATAGGTGAGGCTTTGGCAACACATTTTCCATACGATAAGGTGAATGATGTAAACGAATTGCCTGATGATATTGTGTTTGGTAAATAAAGGATTGAAACGCTGATGACGCAGATTTTACCGATTTGTGCTGATTAACTAAAATTTGTGTCATTCGAGTAATTGCTCATAATTCGTGTAATGATTAAAAAACTTCTCCTCTTTATACTGGTAATTGCTGCTGTGTTCAATACATCGGCACAAAAGTTTATTGCCAAGCCTATACCACAGCGATTGGTGGTAGATAATGCCAATATTTTATCTTCATCTGAGCAAGCAACGCTTGAAAAAAAGTTAGTTGCGCTTGACGATAGTACGAGTAATCAAATTGCCATATTGACCATAAAATCACTAAATGGCGAGCCAATAGAAGAGGTGGCAAATGCTACTTTTAGAGAATGGGGTATTGGTAATAAAAAAACGAAAAATGGCGTACTGGTTTTAGTTGCTATTGAAGATAGAAAAATACGCATAGAAGTTGGCTATGGCCTTGAAGGTGCTATACCTGATATTACCGCTAATGACATCATCAACAACGATATAAAACCCAACTTTAAGCAAGGCAATTATTTTGACGGTTTAAATGCGGCAGTTGATAATTTAAGTAAAGCAGCTGCAGGTGAATATCATGTTGCTAGAGAGAGAAAAACAAGCAGAGGTAATGGTGGTGGTGGCAGTATTTTAGGTATTATTATCATCGTAATCATTATTATTGTACTCACAAGCAGAGGCGGTGGTGGCAGAGGTGGTCGTGGTGGTGGCGATTTTATTACACCATTTATTATAGGTAGTATGCTTGGTGGCGGTGGTAACAGAGGTGGCGGCTGGAGCGATAGTGGTGGTGATAGCGGTGGCGGTTTTGGTGGCTTTGGCGGCGGCGACAGTGGTGGTGGTGGCGCTAGCGGTAGCTGGTAGTAATTATTAAAAATTGTTAAAACTAAAATAAACATGAAAAAAATTATTGTAAATGCAGCTTTATTTTTAGCTGTAACTGCGCAAGCACAAGTAAGTAAAGTACCAGTGGGCAAAAAAGTACAGCTAGAAAGTGTAACAAAAATGACCACCAAATTAAATATGATGGGGCATGAAATGGAAATGCCTATGACCATGAATATTTCAGCAGATATAGCTGCAAAATCTGTTGAAGCCTCTGCATTAAAGGCTGGTGTTACAGTAAAAAAAGTATCAGGTACTTTAAGCATGATGGGACAGGACAATAGTTTTAGTAGCGATGATAAAAATATTGCCAACAATCCTCAGGCTGCTGAAATGATGAAGACTTTAAATAAAGAAGAAGAGGTGGTGTTAGAAGATGGTAAAGTAAAAGGTAAATTAGACATAGGAACTGCGGGTGTACCAACTAGTTCAGAGTGGGCAAGAATGGTATTTTTAACTTTGAAAGCAGAAAATATTAAAGAAGGTTTTAGATGGACAGAAACTAGCGATGCCGACGGTACTAAAAATAATACTATTTATGCCATTACCAAAGTTACCGCAACTGATATAGAAGTAACAGCTACAAGCAATGTAAAAATTGAAAAAACTATACAGCAAATGGGCATGGATATGAAACAAAACTTAACTGGTACTTCTACATCTGTAAGGGTTTATGATGCAGCAAGTGCTACTCTAAAAGCAGATGCAACAAAAATGGAAATGACAGGTACCATGCTTGTAATGGGAAACGAAGCACCAATTAACATTACTTCAATTTCTACTACTACCGTAAAATAGCTTAATCAAATATTTTTTGCCATCAACCCAACCGTTGATGGCTTTTTTGTGTTTTAATTTCATTACGATTTTGCATCTTGTAATTCAAACCAATAACTTTAACCTCTAAAATAGTAATGAATGAAAATGTATGTAACTAGTGTTTTATTGCTTGCAGCTACTGCATCATTTGCCAATTGTTCTGGCGGTGATAGTGCTAAAGCAGTAAAAATAAATACTGCGGTAGTCGCAGATGCTGATAATGCTGGCTTGAAATTACCAACTGGTTTTGGTGCTTTAAAAGTAGCAGAAAATGTAGGTAGGGCAAGGCATTTAACCGTTACGCCACAAGGTAATGTATATGTAAAAAGTAGCAAGCTTGTAGATGGTAAAGGTATATTGGAAGTAAAAGTAAACGCTAGTGGTAAGGGCGAAGTAGTAAAGTCTTTTGGCACATTTACAGGTACAGGTATAACCATTAAAAATGGCTATTTGTATGCTTGTAGCGATGAGCAAGTGTTTCGCTACAAACTAGATGCTAATAACGAAGTAATTAATCCAACTGCACCAGAAGTGGTAATTACAGGTTTATTAAATCGTCATCAGCACGAGAACAAAACGGTTGCATTGGATGATGCAGGTAATATTTATGTAAACATTGGTGCTTACTCAAATTCTTGCCAAGAAAAAGACAGAACCAACGGGTCAAAAGGTCGTATGCCTTGCCCAATTTTAGATTCTGCCGGTGGTATTTGGAAATTTAAAGCAGATAAATTGAACCAAACTTATGGTGATGGTGTACGTTATGCTACAGGCCTACGTAATGTGGTGGGCTTACGTTGGAACACGCAGACCAATTCATTATTTGTAATGCAACATGGCCGTGACCAACTGTACCAAAACTGGCCACAATTTTACGATAGTGTTGCTAGTGCAGAGTTGCCATCAGAATGTATGTTTGAGGTAAAACAAGGTTCAAATTGCGGCTGGCCATTTACTTACTACAATCATTTGTTAGGTAAAAAAATGGTAGCGCCAGAATATGGTGGTGATGGTAAAAAAGTATCTACCGATCCAGCTTTTCAAGATCCTGCGGCGGCTTATCCTGGCCACATGGCACCAAACGATATTTTATTTTATACAGGCAATCAATTTCCAGAGAAATATAAAAATGGTGCATTCATTGCTTTTCATGGCAGTTGGAATCGTGCTCCATTACCACAAAAAGGCTATTTCGTGGTATTTCAGCCGTTTAAAGATGGCAAGCCAAATGGTGATTGGGAAATTTTTGCCGATGGTTTTTCGGGTAAAGAAGTCGTAACATCTACCCGTAGCGCTGAGCACCGCCCTTGCGGTTTGTCACAAGGGCCAGATGGTTCGTTGTATGTAAGCGACGATTCAAAAGGCACTATCTATCGCATTGTTTATTCTGGTAAATAATTTTTGGTTACCAGCTGTAGATTATTAATTAAGCTTCGTTGCGTCGCACACTTCAAAGGTTTGTTCGTAACGGAGCTTTTTTTATTTTATTATTGCATTTCAAGCAGTATCAACCAATCAAATAATCACACATGAAAAAAGTGTTTTTAATAACTGCCCTTTCTGTAACCGCCTTAGTTTGTGTAGTAGCGCAAGTAAAAAAGCCGCAACCAAAAGTAGTTGCTAGCAACCCTGCTGCATCTATAGAAAGGGGCAAGGCTCTGTATCAAAAAGAGTGTTTAAGCTGCCATCAAGCAGATGGTGGTGGTGTGCCACACTTAAACCCACCTTTGTATGAAAGCACTACCGTTTTGGGCGATAAAAAGAAAATCATCTCTATTGTTTTGCGTGGCATGACTGACCGTGTACCTATTGATGGTGAATATTATAGCAACAACATGGCACCACATGCTGAGTTATCAAATCAACAAATAGCCGATGTGTTAACCTTTATTCGTGCTAGTTGGGGCAATAAAGCAAGTGCAGTAATACCAGCAGAGGTTCAAGCAGTAAGAGGCATAAAAAAGAAATAAATTAAGTTAGTTACTTTTGATCAAATTTTATGTGATGGAAGCAACAATAACATTACACGACGACGATTTTACACTTGAGTTTTTTCATAAATTGAAAGCATTTGTAAAAGGTAAAGAAGTTATAATAAGTGTGAGAGAAGAAGAAAAATCCACCAATTCTCTACATGAAGACGCTACAGAATATTTAATGCAATCAAAGGAAAATCATCAGCAACTTATTGATGCAATTAACCGCATTGAAAATCAATCAGCCCTTGTAATAGTTAATGCAAATGACTTGTTATGAGGCTAATTTGCTTTGATGCAGTAGCTTTTCAGCACTACCAAGAATGGATAGTTGTAGATAAGAAAATAGCTATTCGCATAGGTGAACTTATAAAAGATATACAAAGAAATCCCTTCGATGGTATTGGTAAACCAGAAGCTTTAAAGCATTTATACAAAGGCTATTGGAGCAGAAGAATTACTGATGAACATAGATTGATCTACAAGGTAGATGAATCGCACATTTATATTGCTCAATGTAAATACCATTACACAAAATAATTCTCCTAAGAACTTGACATGAAACGAATTTTATTTATAGACAGAGACGGTACTTTAATAAAAGAAAAGCCACCAACGTATCAAATAGATAGCTGGGATAAAGTAGAATTTTACCCGAATGCTTTTCAGTACATGGCTCGTATTGCCAAAGAATTTGAGTACGAGTTAGTAATGGTTACCAACCAAGATGGGCTTGGTACTGCCAGTTTTCCCGAAGACAGTTTTTGGCCCATACAGCAGTTTATCATGCAAGCTTTCGAGAATGAAGGCGTTGTGTTTTCTGGTGTGTATATTGATAAATCTTTACCAGCTGAAAACCTGTCTACACGTAAACCAGGTACGGCTATGCTTACGCAATACCTCAATAATGATGCTTACGACATTGCCAACAGCTTTGTAATTGGCGATAGAATTACCGATGTACAATTGGCAAAAAACTTAGGCTGCAAAGCCATTTGGCTAAATAATGATCCTAACCTTGGTGGCGCAGAAATAAGCGATGCAGTAAAAGATTTGCAACCAACTATTGCCTTAGAATCCATCCATTGGGATGAAATTTACAAGTTTTTAAAACTTGGTTTACGTCATGTAATACACGAACGAAACACTAACGAAACTAAAATACATGTAGAACTGAATTTAGATGGTAGCGGTAATGCACATATAGAAACAGGTTTGGGCTTTTTCGATCATATGCTTGATCAAATTGCCCGTCATGGGAAAATGGATTTAAACATTGTTACCAAAGGCGATTTGCATATTGATGAACATCACACCATAGAAGATACTGGCCTTGCTTTAGGCGAAGCTTTTGCAAAAGCTTTGGCAGATAAACGTGGTATGGAACGTTATGGTTTTGCCTTACCAATGGATGAAGCCGAAGCCAAAGTATTGATTGATTTTGGCGGTAGAAATTGGCTAGTGTGGGACGCTGAATTTAAACGTGAAAAAATTGGCGAAATGCCAACAGAAATGTTCTTTCACTTCTTTAAATCCTTTAGCGACGCAGCCAAATGTAACTTGAACATTGAATGTAAGGGCGATAATGAACATCATAAAATTGAAGCCATCTTTAAAGCATTTGCCAAAGCCATTAAAATGGCAGTAAAACGTGACCCATTGAGCAACTATTTGCCAAGCACAAAGGGGGTATTGTAAATGAAGAGTAATTATTACAAGAATATTTTTATAACTTTAATTTCTTAAATCGTTATCTATGAATGTAATAGAAACTAAAAAAGAACGACAATTATCCGAGCCTCAAGTAACTTACGGTAATTTGAAAATAAGGTGTGCTAAAAAGCCAGATGCCAAAGGAAAGCCAAGGCATTATTTAGAAGTTCAGAAAATATTGGCACAAGTAACATCAAGTTTTTCAGATGATATAATTGAAGATAGAAACAGTTAATTATGGATTACTATTTTGATACTTCTGCAATTGTAAAAATTTACCATGAGGAAACAGGTAGCGAACCAGCCATTCGCATTTTTGAAAATATTCATAGTGATAACTACTTATCGCAATTGGCAATTACTGAATTTACTTGTGCTATGTATAGAAAATTGCGACGGCATGAAATAGCAGAAGAAAAGGACGTTTTACAAAGTATCAGTAAGTTCTCAATAGATATTCAATATGAAAATATTCTTGAAATTGACATGCTGATTTTTACTGAGGCTAAGAATTTAATTCTAAAATGGGGTAGTCAATTTGCATTAAAAACTTTGGATTCGTTGCATCTTGCTTGCTTCGTACAATTATCACAATTTAACGAAATAGCTTTCGTCTCGGCAGATAAAAAACTATGTGAGGTAGTAACAGCGATGGGCTATGTTTCTATTAATCCTGAAGACCCGGAAAATAGATACATGCTTGAGCCAGTATAACTTTTTTTGGCACTTACAAATCATCAACCCATATTTGCAACACAGATGAAACAAACAACTTTAAACATTCAGTGGTGGTGGCATACAAACCTTACAGGGGTATTGTAATGTCATAAGCATTACTGAATTTGAAAAATATATTTTCAAAGAAAGCCCCGACAGAATGTTGGGGCTTTTTAATTGTTGGTCTGAACTAGGATTTTGTAGGATTTTTATGATTAATGGATTTTGACAAATCAAATTTGGAGCAAGCAATTCGTGTAATTCGTAATAATTAGTGTTATTAAACAGGGATATGAAAAAAATAGTAATAGAAACCAAGGTTAAAAAAATGCTAGCTGATGTGTACACACCAGTGGGTATTTACTTGCGTGTTCGTGATAAATTTCGTGATACCATTTTGCTAGAAAGTACCGATAACCATGTAGCAGAAAATAGCTACAGTTTTATTGGTATCAATGCTATTGCTGGTATAGAAATTACCGATACCAAAAGCATTGAATTTAAGTTGCCAGCGCAGCAGCCAGAACGTATGTTGATTAATAAAATTAACGAAGTGCCTACGCATTTGTGGAATTTTATGAATCGCTTTGAAGCGGCTGAAACCACCGATAAAGCTACAAAATTTGCCCAAGGTTTATATGGCTATACTACTTACGATGCAGTACAGTTTTTCGATTCTGTAAAATTGACTACCCACGATACACAGCACACGGCCATTCCTTTAATGCGCTATCGCTTGTACCAGTATGTTATTGCTATCAATCATTTTAAAGATGAATTGTACTTGTGCGAAAACAAAATTGCTGGTTTAGATAGCGATGTGCAAGTGGTAGAAAGCTTGATTAAAAGTAAAGATGTACCTACGTATCCTTTTGCGGTTAGCGGTGTGGAAACATCTAATATCACCAACGAGGCTTATGTTGAGATGGTAAAAAAAGGTATTCAAAGTTGCTTTAGAGGCGATGTATTTCAGATTGTGTTGAGCCGTCGTTTTCAGCAAAGTTTTACAGGCGATGAGTTTAATGTGTACCGAGCTTTACGCAATATCAATCCTTCACCTTACTTGTTTTTCTTCGATTATGGTGACTATAAATTAATGGGTTCTTCACCTGAAAGTCAGTTGGTAATTGCCAATGGCAAAGCCACAGTTCACCCAATTGCAGGTACATTTAAACGCACAGGCAACGATGCTACCGACCATGAAGCAGCAGAGCGTTTATTGCTTGATCCTAAAGAAAATGCAGAACATGTCATGCTAGTCGATTTGGCTCGTAACGACCTTAGCCGTGTGTGTGATGATGTGCGTGTAAGCCACTACCGTGAGGTACAATATTACAGTCACGTCATTCACTTAGTAAGCGAGGTAAATGCAACCGTTCGCCCTAATAGTAACCCTTTCGAGTTATTGGCGAAAACCTTTCCTGCGGGCACTTTAAGCGGTGCGCCTAAAATTAAAGCCATGCACTTGATAGATAGTTTTGAAACTACCAACCGCAGCTATTACGGTGGTGGTATTGGCTTTATGGGTTTTGATGGCAACTGCAATCACGCCATTATGATTCGCACTTTTTTAAGCAAAAACAACACTTTGTTTTATCAAGCAGGTGCAGGTGTGGTAGCTGCTTCAAATCCTGAAAGTGAGTTGCAAGAAGTAAACAACAAACTCAATGCACTTAAAAAAGCCATTGAATTTGCTAATGATATTGGTGCGTAGTTGTTTTATGTAACCAACAGTAGTACTGCTATGTAGCTGTTGTTGCGTCGCACACTTGTACGTTTATACCGTTATTCAACATTTTAAAGAAAGTTATGTCAACAAATAATAGTCATTCAAATTTGGAAAATAATAATACCCCTTTAGGGGCTAGGGGCTATGCAGGGGGGCGCATTCTAGTTTTTGATAATTACGATTCTTTTACTTACAATTTGGTGCATTTGGTAGAAAAAATTACCCATCAAAAAGTAGATGTTTTTCGTAATGATGAAATTGCTTTAGAAGACGTGAATCAGTACGATAAAATCATTTTGTCACCAGGGCCAGGCATACCAGAAGAAGCAGGTTTGCTATTGCCATTAATTAAGCAATATGCAGCTACTAAATCTATACTAGGTGTGTGTTTAGGGCATCAAGCAATTGGTCAGGCATTTGGTGGTAAGCTTACCAATTTGTCTTCTGTGTATCATGGTATTGCAACGCCTATTCAACTCGTTAATCGAGAATCGGATGTTGCAAGTAACTCACGATTATCGACTAGCGGTTCTCGAAACGATTTGTTTGCAGGCTTTCCTAGCGAATTCACAGTTGGTCGCTATCATAGTTGGGTGGTTAGCGATGATAATTTTCCAGAAGAATTAGAAGTAACAGCACGAGACGAGCACAACTTTATCATGGCATTACAACACAAAACCTACGATGTACAAGGCGTGCAATTTCATCCAGAAAGTGTATTAACGCCAGATGGTGAAAAGATTATGAGAAATTGGTTAGCCCCCAACCCCTAAAGGGGAGCATTTAGATGGCTAAGATTTATAAAACATAAACATAAAATTCCCCTTTAGGGGGCAGGGGCATGAAAAAAATATTACAATACTTATTCGAGCATAAAACACTCTCTTATCAGCAAGCAAAAGATGTATTGCTAGGCATAGGTAAAAGTTTGTACAACGAGCATGAAGTAACTGCTTTTATGACGGTGTATTTAATGCGCAGCATTACTATTGAAGAGTTACAAGGTTTTAGAGATGCCTTGTTAGAACTTTGCGTAAAAGTAGATTTAGGTGATTATAAAGTAATGGATATTGTAGGTACGGGTGGTGATGGAAAAAATACGTTTAATATCTCTACATTAAGTTGTTTTATAGTAGCAGGTGCTGGCCAAAAAGTGGCTAAGCATGGTAACTATGGCGCTTCATCTATCAGTGGTGCTAGTAATGTAATGGAACAACTTGGCTACAAGCACAAAAACGATATTACCAAATTGCAGCAAGAAGTAAAAGAAGCAAATATTTGTTTTTTACATGCGCCATTGTTTCATCCGGCATTAAAAGCCGTTGGTACTATTCGTAAAAACTTAGGTGTGCGTACCTTTTTCAATATGCTTGGCCCCATGGTTAATCCTGCGAATCCAAGTTATCAATTGGTAGGCGTGTACAATTTAGAAATGGCTCGTATTTACAATTACTTATTACAGCAAACTGGTAAGCCATTTACTGTTATTCATAGCTTAGATGGTTACGATGAAATTTCATTAACCAATGATACCAAAGTAATTACCAATGAAGGTGAAAGCATTAAAACACCGCAGCAATTGGGTAAACGCATGGTAATGCAGCAAGATATTTACGGAGGCAATTCAATAGAAGAAGCTGCTAAAATATTTGAAACCATTATTAAAGGCAATGGTACTTGGGCGCAAAATGCTGTGGTTTTAGCAAATAGTGCAATGGCATTGTACTGTACAGGTCGCTTTACTAGCTATGATGACGCTTACAATGCAGCTGTTATTAGTTTAGAGAGTAAAGCTGCTTATCATTGTTTGCAAACCTTGATTGCAATGCAGTAGAGATTGAATACAAGTCAATCGAAATGAACTTTAAAGCACTTGAAATAAAATTAAAGTCACTCAAAATAATTTCAATTTAATAGAAATATGTTTCAAGTCACTAGAAATAAAATAAAAGTCAATCGAAATTAATTTCAAAATACTCAAAATATTTTTCAATTAGGTAGAAATATATTTCAATCCACTCGAAGCTATAAACTACCCACTCGAAATGATTTTTAATTACAAGGAAATTAAATATTTAGCAGTTGATGTAAACTAAATAGATTTTAAAAGTGTCATAAAAAGTTGCTAAACATCAAATTAGTAGAAAAAAGAACCACATAAAATAGTTATGAATATTCTTGATAAAATAGTTGCGTATAAAAAAGGTGAAGTAGCTGCTGCAAAAGCTAATAAAAGCATTGCTGAACTAGAACAAATGCCTTTTTTTTCAAAACCAGTACTATCGCTTAAGCAGTTTTTACTAGATGATGCAAAAACAGGCATTATTGCTGAATATAAAAGACAATCACCATCAAAAGGTATTATTAATGCTACGGCTACTGTAGAAGAAGTAACCACTGCTTATGCGCAACATGGTGCATCAGGTATTTCGGTATTAACAGATACCAACTTTTTTGGTGGTAGCTTAGATGATTTGCTGAAAGCAACCATTAACGAAGTGCCTTTGCTGCGCAAAGATTTTATGATTGATGAGTATCAATTTATAGAAGCGAAAGCGCATGGTGCAGAAGTGGTTTTATTAATTGCAGCTTGTTTATCGCCTAAAGAGGTGAAGCATTTTGCCACTTTTGCCAAAAACATTGGCCTAGAAGTATTGCTAGAAATACACAACGAAGAAGAACTAGAACATATTTGTGATGAGGTTGATTTGGTAGGTGTAAATAACCGTAACCTGAAAGACTTTATTGTAAATATTGATGCCTCAATAGAACTAATTAAAAGTATCCCAACTAGCAAAGTAGCCGTTGCAGAAAGTGGTATTAGTAATACAGATACCATTGTAACTTTACGCCAAGCTGGTTTTAGAGGATTTTTGATTGGTGAGAATTTTATGAAACAACCCAAACCATCGATTGCTTTTGCCGATTTTGTAACAGAACTGAAAACAAAACTGCCATGAGAATAAAAGTTTGCGGTATGACTGATATTGACCAAGTAAATCAGTTGAGCGATATGGGGGTTGAGTTTTGTGGCTTTATTTTTTACCCCAAAAGCCCAAGGTATGTGTTCAAGCACATGCCTGCGGTAAGTATTAAAAAAATAAAAAGCAACATAAACAAGGTTGGTGTGTTTGTAAATGCAAGCACAGAGGATGTATTGCAAACAGTGGATGATTGTGGTTTGTACCTAGTACAGCTACATGGTGATGAAAGCCCGAGAGCTTGTGAACGTATATCAGATTATGTATCGGTTATCAAAGCCTTTCGCTTGTCTGACAATGATAATATACTTTGGAAAATAAAAGATTATCAGGACGTGGTAGATATGTTTTTGTTTGATACTGAAGGTGTAGGTTATGGTGGTACAGGCAAAAAATTTAACTGGGAAGCTTTAATGGATTTGAATATTAACAAGCCATTTTTTATTAGCGGTGGTATTCAGCCAGAAGACGTAGCGGCGTTGCAAGCCTTTAGTAAAAACAAAGTAGGTAAGGATTTATTTGCAGTAGATGTTAATAGTAAGTTTGAAATTACGCCAGGCTACAAGGATATGGAAAAAGTAAGGACATTTGTATCGCAATTAAAGCAAGGATAATACGTTATTAAACCAATGAAACAACTCTTTTTACTGGTACTTGGTACAATCAGCGTATTGTTTGTAGATGCACAATCGCAAACAATATCAGGTACTTTATTGCCAAAAAAAGGAGAGTCTGTTACTTATTTACCCAAAGCATCAGAAACGCAAAAGCCCGATGTAAGTAAACAAGCCATACAACAACATGATACTACAGTTAAAAAGACAGTAGTAAAGAAAGTAATACAAGCAGGCAGTGAAAAACCAATAGTAAAAACCAAAGTGCCAGCTGCAAAAGCACCAGTGCCTAAGGGTTTTATTTTTAATTTGCCTGTAGTGCAAGGTGCAAGTAACGCACAAACGAATGCAACAACAACACCTTTAGTAGCTGAAGAACCAAAGCCTGCAGATGTATCTAAAACAAATACGGTTACTAAACCAGTTGCATCTGTATCAACACCAGTTGTAACCGTGCAGCCACAAACTGTAGCTACTAATAATACTGTACCAACACCAACTAAAAAAGCTGACAATGAGCCTTTAAAATACGAGGAGCCACCAACCGGTTCTACATCATGGTCGGCACCACCAAGTAATTCAGCACCAGCTAAGTTAGAACCGTTAGTGTATGGCCCACCACCTGTAGCAGATGCTACAACTGCACCACCAACTAGTGCTGCTAGTGATAAAAAGGCAAGTTTACGTTCGCCTAAGTTTAAAGGCGTGTACAAGCCAGCTTTAAAAAAGCCTATATTATTAGTGCCTATGTCGCCTGATGATATGGAAGACGGTGTGCCAAAAAAGAAAGAAACTGAACCAACAGCTAATGTGGTAGAAAAGCCAAAATCGGTTGAGGATTTATATCCACCTCTAAATTACACTGCGCCTGTACCAGCTGCAGCTTCTAATCTACGTTCGCCAAAAATTCAAGGGGCTTATGTTGCAAGCAAAAACAATCCCATGATTTTAATGCCAGTACCACAAGAGCCAACTAATGGCCAGCAGCAAAGCGGTAGCACTTTGGTATACCAAGAGCCACCTGTACAAACTAATAATACAAACGTTACGCCTAGCAGAACTGAGCAAGCTTCTTCTTCTCAGCCCAATATTTTTGATGAAAATTATAGAGGCAAGTCAGCTGTTGCTAGTAAAACTATTTACACAAAATACAAGAAAACTACGCCTAAAAAAGTAGCAGCAAAGTCTGCAACTAGTAAGCCAGCAAGTACATCTGTAAAACAACCTGTAAAAAATAATTTCAAGAAGACGTTTTTAAAACCAGTAAGACAATCCGTAAATGGTAGTGTCTCATTCAATCATCCATTATTTAAGAGTCGAATAACAAGCTTGCAACTAGCAATTTGCTAAGCCAAGCAATATGAAACGTAATAAAAATTCGCAGTGATATGATAAGTGAAGCAACATTAGAAGTGAAAGAAACAGTATACGAATCATTTCAAAATCCCAATGCACAAGGTTACTATGGCAAATTTGGTGGTGCTTATATACCAGAAATGCTACATCGTAATGTAGAAGAATTGAAAGCTAAGTACCAAGAAATCATGTACGAAGAAAGCTTTCAGAAAGAGTTTCAGCAACTACTTACCGATTATGTGGGTCGTCCTACACCATTGTTTTACGCAGTAAGGTTAAGCGAAGAATTTAACACAAATATTTACCTAAAGCGTGAAGATTTATGCCACACAGGTGCGCACAAAATTAATAATACTATTGGGCAAATTTTATTGGCTCGTCGCTTGGGCAAAACCAGAATTATTGCCGAAACAGGCGCTGGTCAGCATGGTGTAGCTACTGCAACGGTTTGTGCTTTAAAGGGCATGGAATGCATTGTGTACATGGGCGAAAAAGACATTGAACGTCAAGCACCAAACGTAGCTCGTATGAAAATGTTAGGTGCAACTGTAGTGCCTGCAACAAGCGGTAGTAAAACACTGAAAGACGCTACTAACGAAGCCATTAGAGACTGGATTAATAACCCTAACGATACACATTATATCATTGGTTCTGTGGTTGGTCCACATCCTTATCCTGATATGGTGGCACGATTTCAAAGTGTTATCAGTA
Organism: Parasediminibacterium sp. HNIBRBA5674; assembly: GCF_056745525.1. NCBI lineage: Bacteria > Pseudomonadati > Bacteroidota > Chitinophagia > Chitinophagales > Chitinophagaceae > Parasediminibacterium > Parasediminibacterium sp. HNIBRBA5674. The sequence goes on from NZ_JBQWIE010000013.1 coordinate 79,566, forward strand.
AAGAAATTCGAGCGCAGTTATTAGAAAAAACAGGCTCAGAATTGCCAACACATGTGATAGCTTGTGTAGGTGGTGGTAGCAATGCGGCAGGCGCATTTTACCATTTTCTAGATGAATTATCGGTGCAGTTAGTAGCTGTTGAAGCAGCTGGTCATGGTGTAAATAGTGGTATGAGCGCAGCAACATCGCAGCTTGGTAAGCCGGGTGTATTACATGGTAGCAAAAGCTTGGTAATGCAAACAGAAGATGGTCAGGTTGTAGAGCCACACAGCATTTCAGCGGGTTTAGATTATCCAGGTATTGGACCCATGCATGCGAATTTATTCAAAAGTGGCCGTGGTACATTTTTAAGTGTTACAGACGATGATGCATTAGCAGCAGCGTTTCATGTGTCTAAAACCGAAGGCATTATTCCTGCGCTAGAAACCGCCCATACGTTTTCAGCGTTGCATCAAATGCAGTTAACACCAAAAGATACAGTTGTAATTTGCTTAAGTGGCCGTGGCGATAAAGACTTGGCTACTTATATGACAGCGATGGGTATTTAAGCCCCTAACCCCTAAAGGGGAATAAGGAAGATAATTATGTAGCCAGCATTTGTGTTTCAATTTAGCTTTAGTTGCGTCGCACACTGCATCGGTTAGATACTTTATGGAGCTTTTTGAGCGTCGTTTGTGTACGTTTTTTGAATATTATTATGATTGTAAATCATTTTTTTAAAATCCCCCTTTAGGGGTTTGGGGCTTATGAGTAGAATATCGAATGTTTTTAAAAATTCCCCTTCAGGGGCTAGGGGCATCCTCAACGTTTATTGTACAGCAGGTTATCCAAAATTAGATAGCACTTTATCTATCATGCAAGCATTGCAAAGCAATGGTGCAGATTTAATAGAGCTTGGTATGCCTTACAGCGATCCTTTAGCTGATGGGCCTGTCATTCAAGCTAGTGGTGCTGTGGCTTTAGATAATGGTATGACGATAGCTGTTTTGTTTCAGCAGTTACAGCAATTACGACCAACGATAACAGTACCTGTTATTTTAATGGGCTACATGAACCCTGTATTGCAATATGGCTTTGAGCGTTTTTGTAAGGATGCTGCTGCTGTAGGTGTTGATGGTTTGATTTTACCAGATTTACCTGAATACGAGTTTGAAACAGAATACGGTGCTATCATTAAAGAAAACGGGCTTGATTTTATTTTCCTCGTAACACCAGAAACAAGTGAGGAAAGATTACGCAAACTAGATAGTTTAAGTACAGGCTTTTTATATGCAGTGTCTTCATCATCAACCACAGGTAACGAGAAAGACTTTAATGCTGTAGAACAATACTTACAACGCCTACAAACCATGAACTTGCAAAACCCAGTTTTGGTAGGTTTTGGTATTAAAGATAAAGCCACGTTTACTAGTGCTTGTAAATATGCAAATGGTGCTATTATTGGCTCAGCATACATCAAAGCTCTAGAAGGCAAAACTGATGTTGCTGCCGCTACAAAAGAATTTTTAAATACAATTTTACCCCAACCCTAAAGGGAGTAATATATAGTAAAATGAAAGAATTAAAAAATACCACGTCTTTTAATAATTCCCCTTTAGGGGCTAGGGGCAGTGGTGGGGGAAATATTGTCATCATCAAGTACAATGCAGGCAATATTCAGAGTGTGTTGTATGCTTTAGAACGTATTGGGGTAAATGCTACAGTTACAGCCAATCACGAAGAAATTTTAGCCGCAGATAAAGTCATTTTTCCTGGTGTTGGCGAAGCCAATAGTGCCATGAATAGCCTGAAGGAAAGCAATTTGCATCATTTAATACCTACGCTTACGCAGCCTGTTTTGGGTATTTGTGTGGGCATGCAATTACTATGTAAATACTCAGAAGAAAATAATACAGAGTGCCTAGGCATTTTTGATGAGTCTGTAAAATTGTTTAAGCCAAACGCTAGTGACAATTTGAAAGTGCCAAAGATTGGTTGGAATAATATTTACAATTTACAATCGCCATTAATGGCAGGTATAGATGAAAATAGCTTTTGCTACTTTGTACACAGCTATTATGTGCCTTTAACTGAACATGGCATTGCCACAGCAAACTATGTGCAGCCATACAGTGCAGCTATTCATAAAAACAATTTTTACGGTGTTCAATTTCATGCTGAAAAGTCGTCAATAGTTGGTGAGCAAATACTAAGAAATTTTTTAAGCCCCCAGCCCCTAAAGGGGAGTTAAGAAACTCACTAAGTATGCAAGAGAATATGTTTTACAAAGCCAATCCTTTGATATTTCAAAAGGCAGAAGAATTGAGAAACAAGCCTACCCAGGCTGAAAATCTAATGTGGAATTATTTACGTCAAAATCAGTTTGGAATAAAATTTAGGCGTCAGCATCCTGCATCTGTTTATGTGCTTGACTTTTATGCTCATTCGATTAGGCTTGCAATAGAAATAGATGGAAGTATTCATGGGTTAGAAGATGTTAAGCGAAATGATATTGAACGGCAACAACATCTTGAAAGTTTAGGAATTAAGTTCCTGCGATTTTCAAATGAAGAAGTTTTTAAAAATTTAGATAAAGTGATTGATACAATTAAACACACAATAGACAAAAATCTGCAAGACAAAAACACGCTATCAAGCACCCCTTTAGGGGCGGGGCGCAATTTTATAATTCCTGCTATAGATATTATTGATGGTAAATGTGTGCGACTAACGCAAGGTGATTATGCACAAAAAACAATCTACAACGAACAGCCGCTAGAAGTGGCAAAAATGTTTGAAGATGCAGGCTTGCAGCGCTTACATTTGGTAGATTTAGATGGTGCAAAAGCAGGTGCTGTTAAAAACTGGAAAGTTTTAGAAACCATTGCATCAAAAACAAAATTGACCATTGATTTCGGTGGTGGTATTAAAACCAATAATGATGTAGATATTGTGTTTAATTCAGGTGCTGCTTTAGCAACGGTAGGTAGTATTGCGGTGAAAGATAAAGCCATGTTTGTAAGTTGGCTACAACAATATGGTGCGGATAAATTTTTACTAGGTGCAGATGTTAAAGACGAGAAAATTGCAGTAGGCGGCTGGCTAGAAACAACCGATGTTTGGATTTATGATTTTATTGAAAGCTATGTACAGCAAGGTGTTCAGCAGATATTTTGTACCGATGTAAGTAAGGATGGCAAGCTAGAAGGGCCATCAACTGAGTTGTATAAAAACATTATCCAGAAGTTTCCTAAACTGCATTTTATTGCTAGTGGTGGTGTGGCAACAGTACAAGATTTAGAAGTGTTGCAAGAGATTGGTTGTAGCGGTGTAATTGTGGGTAAAGCAATTTATGAGAATAGAATTAGAATTTCTGATTTGAAAAGATTTGTATAATGAACAGTAATTCGAACAATAGCATTTCTTCAAGCACCCCTTCTGGGGCGGGGGGGCTTGGTGGTTTAACAAAACGAATCATTCCATGCCTTGATATACGTGATGGACGTACTGTAAAAGGCGTGAATTTTGAAAATATACGTGATGCTGGTGACCCTGTAGAATTGGGGGCTTTTTATGCTGAACAAGGTGCGGACGAATTGGTGTTTTTGGACATTACTGCTACGAATGAGAAGCGTAAAACATTAAGTGAATTGGTGAGCCGTATTGCTCGTAATATCAATATACCTTTTACGGTAGGTGGTGGTGTTAGTTCAGTAGAAGATGCATCTGTTTTATTGAAGAATGGTGCTGATAAAGTGAGTATTAATACAGCTGCTTATAAAAATCCGCAGTTGATAAAAGACTTGGCAAGTGAGTTTGGTAGTCAGTTTGTAGTGCTAGCAATAGATACAAAACAAGGAGCAGATGGTGAGTGGTATGTATATTTGAACGGTGGTAGAGTAAAAACTGATACCAAATGTATTGATTGGGCTAAGCAAGCGGTGGCTTTAGGTGCAGGCGAAATTTTGTTGACGTCGATGAACCACGATGGGACAAAACAGGGCTTTGCGCTTGATATTACTAGCAGATTAAGCGAAGAATTGCCTGTGCCAATTATTGCAAGTGGTGGTGGTGGTACAATGTCTCATTTTGTAGATGTGTTTACAACAGGTAAGGCTGATGCTGCGCTGGCCGCAAGTATTTTTCACTTTAAGGAAGTGGCAATACCAGACTTGAAAGTGTATTTGAAAGAAGAAGGAATTAATATGCGTTTGTAATTGTCATTCTGAGGAACGAAGAATCTAACCATCAATGGCTAAGCAGATGCTTCCTTCGTCAGCATGACAAATAGTGAATAAACCGTACAAGTGTGCGACGCAACGATGCTAAATAGTAGTACTGAAGCTGGTTACCAAAAGAAAACTCGCTACAATAATTCGTGTAATTAGATAAAATTCGTGTAATAAAATATGACAATTGATTTTAAGAAATATGCTGACGGTTTGGTGCCTGCAATAGTGCAAGACGCGGTAACTGATAAGGTGTTGATGCTAGGGTTTATGAATGAAGAAGCATTGGCAGTGACTGAAAGTACCAAGCATGTGACATTTTTTAGCCGTAGCAAACAACGCTTGTGGACGAAAGGCGAACAAAGTGGTCACTTTTTAAACTTGGTGAGTATTGCTGTTGATTGCGATAAAGATTCGTTGTTGATAAAGGCAAATCCAATTGGCCCAACATGCCACACTGGTGCAGACACTTGCTGGAACGAAACGAACGAGCCTAGAGACTTTTTGTTGTATTTAGAGCAAATAATTGAGCAACGCAGTAAGGTTTCGGCAGATGAATCGTATACAGCTAAAATGCTTGGTAAAGGCATAAATAAAGTGGCGCAAAAAGTAGGTGAGGAGGCGGTAGAATTGGTGATAGAAGCGAAAGATGATAACAAGGAGTTATTTTTAGGTGAAGCGGCAGATTTAATGTTTCATTATTTGCTGTTGCTAAAGGCTAAAGGTTATAAATTGCAAGAGGTTTTAGAGGTTTTACAAAAAAGACATAAGAAATAAAATGAAGAAATTATTGTTTGCATTGCTGTTGCCAGCATCGGTTATCGCACAAAAAAACTACGCTATAAAAGGTACTATCAAGGGTTTAAAAGATAGTACGTTGGTGTTTCTACAAACCAATCAGGGCAACACCTTGGCGCAAGATTATGTTAAAAAAGGTACGTTTTCTTTGGCTGGAAAATTAGATGCTGCTGACTTGTATCAATTAAGTTTTATTGGTTACAAAGAAGGTGTAGAACTATTTATAGACAATGATAATGTTGTGGTAAATGGTGATGCTGCAAACTTAAAATCTGCTGCTGTTACTGGCTCGCAGCTACATGCAGATTATACCAGTTTTGTAAAAGGGTTTACGCCTTTGAGTGAAAAACTGGGCAAGTTGTCTGGAATAATTAATGCTGAAAAAGAAGGTAAAAAGCGTGATAGCTTGATTAATGTGTTTAATGCTAGTCGCAATAAATTGATGGTTTATACCGATGCGTATTTAAAAACTAAGCCTGGTTCTGCGGTAAGTTCGTTTGTATTGTTTCAGCTTAACAAATTGTATGGTGATGTAAATGCGGTAGAAGAAAGATACAATAGTTTGCTGCCTTCAGCTAAAAACATTGTGTATGCAAAAGAGCTTGAACGTATGATAGCTACTGGTAAAATTGGTGCTGTTGGTAGTATGGCAGTTGATTTTACACAAGCAGATACGGCTAACAAACCTGTGAGTTTATCTCAATTTAAAGGTAAATATGTATTGGTAGATTTTTGGGCTAGCTGGTGCAGACCATGCAGAATGGAAAACCCGAATGTTGTAGCAGCTTATCAAACTTACAAAGATAAAAACTTTACTGTTTTGGGTGTTTCGCTAGACCAAGCAAAAGATAATTGGTTGAAAGCTATTGCTGCCGATAAACTAACTTGGACACACGTAAGCGACTTGCAATATTGGAATAATGCTGTGGCTAAAATGTATGGTATACAAAGTATTCCTGCTAATATGCTGATTGGGCCTGATGGTAAGATAATTGGTAAAGATCTTCGTGGTGAAGAATTGCAACAAAAACTAAAAGAACTTTTAAAATAACAAAAAGCGCCGTTGCAATTGCAACGGCGCTTTTTGTTTTAATCATAAAATGCGTCTTCATATTCTTTCTCGTCGTAGCCAAGTGCTGCTACTTTATTATTCTGTTCAATTAATGGACGTTTAATAACGCTGGTTTTGCTCATCATTAATTCAATTGCAGCGGCTTCGTTTACAATTGAATTTTGTAGTGTCTCATCAAGGCCTTTCCAAGTAGTGCCACGTTTATTTACCAAACGTTCCCACCCAATTTGAGTAATCCACCCCTTTAAGGTTACTTCATCAATGCCTTTCTTTTTGTAATCGTGAAATTGAAATTCAATCTCATTTTTTTTCAGCCAATCTATGGCTTTTTTTACTGTGTTACAGTTTGGAATTCCATACAGTGTAAGCATGTTCGTTTTTAGTTTTGGTATGTTATGTCGTTTTTAAAGGGTGTTTAAAAATAGTATTTTTACCGTTTAAAAAAATATATTGGGTATTAAAAGCAGTTTAATATAATTTCAAACCAAAGCAAGTGTTAATGAACAGATTTATTTTGGTTTTGTTCGCGGTTATGTCAATAATGGACCTAAAAGCTCAAACGGAACGAAATACAACGGTTGGTACCAAAAAAGATTTAGGCCTAATTATAGGTAATGTGCTTGATGCACAAACAAGTAAGCCCATTGCTTTTGCTACTTTAATGCTTTCACTTAAAGTAGATTCAACTAAAAAAATTACACAGGTAGCCGATAAAAATGGTGCTTTCGAGTTTGAAAAATTAGCTTTTGGCTATTATCGCCTTACTATTACTGCTACAGGCTTTGCCAATAATATTATAGATGGTATCAACATTCGTAGTGAACGTTACGATTTTAATTTGGGCGATATAAAAATGAAGTCTTCAGCATCGTCTAATCTTGATGAGATAATTGTGTATTCAGAAAAGCCCTTGATAGAAAATACCGATGGAAAAATTACTTACAATGTGGGCGAAAGTGCATTAAGTAATGGCTCTTCAACCTCTGAAATTTTAAAGAATATGCCTTTAATAAGTAACGACCCTAACGGTAAAATACTTTTAAAAGGTAAAGAACCTAAAATATTAATTGACGATAAACCAACCGATTTAACAGCCGATCAATTGAAAGATTTACTTGAAAGTTTGCCAGGTAGTAGCATTGAGAAAATTGAGCTGATGACCAATCCACCAGCACAATACGCTACAGAGCAAGGCGGTGTAATAAACATTGTAACCAAAAAAGGTAAAATAGGGCTTACAGGAAAAATAACAGTAAGTGCAGGTTCAAGAGGTGAAGGCAGCTTAGCAGCCAATGCAAGTTATCGCAATCAAAAGTTCTCTACCAATAATATTCTTGGTATTGCTGGTAGTCAACTTACAGGTAATAGTTACTCTAAGCGTCAAAATATTTATGCTGATTCTACCAATTATTTCAATACCGAAACCAATTGGAAAAGTAAAAACCTAAGACCCAATTTGCGTTCACAATTCGACTATGAAATCAACAAATTCAACCAGTTGAATCTTGTGTACCAAGGTAATCTCAATTTCTTCGATAATATTTCTACCACACAATACACCAATATCAACCGCTTTTTAGTGCCGTATAAAATCAGTACACGAGAAAATGGCAGCGATGGTACAGGCTATAACCACAACGTTACTTTCAATTATACCCATAAAGCCAAAAATCCTGCTGAAATTTTACGCTTTGCAGTTATTGGCGGCTTTGGCAAAAACGATAATGGTAAAGACTATTTTCAACAGTTTTTAAATCCTTTCTATCAGCCTACAGGTGTTGATTCGACGCAGTCTCAATACTACGATTCTTATAACAATACCTTGCAGGCAAGGCTTAGCTACGATAAGCCATTAGATTCTGGTAAAGTATTTTTAAGCACTGGCGCTACATATCAAATTGGTAGCTATCACAACACACTCAACACCAAATTTTTCCGTAAGCAGGATAGTAGTTTTGTACCAAATGATTTGCTGAGTAACGACTTTAAATTCAACCAAGACATCTTTACGGTTCGCCTAGGATTTACTTATATTGTTAATAAAACTTTGCGCATTATTGCAGGTGCACAAGCTGAAAACACTACTACCGATTTTACCTTCATCAAAGGCAATTCTAAAGACGTAGGCAACAACTATTGGAACGTTTTGCCCAACATCACCATACGCAAAGAATTTGACCGCACATTCAATACTGCTTTGGTTTACAGGGCAAGTATTCGTAGGCCAGATTTAGGGCAACTCAACCCAAATATCGATTACAGCGACCCTTACAATATTCGTTTTGGCAATCCTTATTTGTCGCCTTCTTTGGCCGATAATTTCGATTGGAACGTCAGCTTAATTAAGGGTAAATATTATATCAATACATCGCTTGGCTACAACAATGTTAAGAACGTATTTTACCAAATTCGCACCTTAATAGAAGCTGGCAAAACACAACTTACTTACCAAAACATTGCCAATCGACAAGAGTATGAAGCAAGCATTTGGGGTGGCTATACGTTTACCAAAAAACTACGTGTAAATGCAAGTGCAGGCTACACGTTTAACAAGTACAGCGAGGCCGAAAAGCAACTGTTTAAATACCAAGATGGTGGTAGTTTTTACACCAGCTTCAACTACAGTTTTACGCCCACCAACTTGCTAACTTTTGAAGGCAGCGCTCGTTACAATAGCTATGCAGACCCACAAGGTCGCAGCCGTAGCAACATAACCATGAACTTAGGTGTACAGCATAAATTTTTCAACAAACGTGTCATTGTCAACTTTAACATTTTCGATCCATTTACCACGCAGCAATACACCACTTATACCTACGGCAGCAATTTTAACATAGAAAATTACAGCAGCACTACCACACGCAACTACCGTTTAGGTATCAGTTATCAGCTTAGCAAAATCATTAAAAAAAGCGCCATTACCGATAAGCAACGTCAAGCCGCTTTAGACAAATTGAAAAAGAAAGTTTAGTTTTTTTCGTTTACCTGAAGGTGTAATTCTCATCATCGCCTGTTGTGTCACTGGCCGACCTCTCTGTCGGCATCCCGATGTTACACTTGAATCGGGACTTGTACGTTTATAACTTCATTCAGCTTTTATTGTAGCGTAGTTTTATCTGTGTTACTCCATTTAATCTGCCTCATCAGTGCTCCAATCTATTTAAAACACTTACTTTAGGGTCATGATTCAACAATGGCTCAATTGGCGCACGATATTAGGTTTGGTAGCAGTATTTATTGCAAGTGGCACCATTTTGTACTCACAGTTTTTAGCCAAAAAAATAGCCACCCAAGAGCGTAAAAATGTAGAAATTTTAGTAGAAGCTCAACGCACCATACTCAATTCATCAGATACAGCAAGCATTAATTTAGCCACAAAAATTGCCAGCGAAAATAAAAGCATTCCTATCATTGAAACCAACGAAAAAGATAGCCTTACCTACAATTATTTAAACTTAGATACACTTGCTGTAAAGCGTGATAAAAATTATCTTACCACCACATTAGAAGCTTTTAAAGCCTACGCACCACCTGTAGTGCTTGTCATTAGCGAGAAGCCTTATATAGCCAACAAATACTACTATGGCGAAAGTCAATTATTAAAAGAGGTCAAATATTATCCTATCGTTCAGCTCGTTATTGTTGGGCTATTCATCATCATTTTAGTAATGGCGCAACGAGCCAATTTTAAAAGCACACAAAACCAAATTTGGGCAGGCTTAGCTAAAGAAACAGCACACCAATTGGGTACGCCTGTAAGCAGCTTACAAGGTTGGATAGAAATGATGCGAGACATTGAAGGCAATGAAAAAATCGTACCCGAAATTGAAAAAGATGTACAGCGTTTATTACTTATCACAGACCGTTTTGGTAAAATAGGCAGCATACCAAATCTTGAAGAAAAGAACATCATTGAGCAGGTACAAAACATGATTGACTACATAAAAAAACGTGCTAGTGGCAAGGTGGTATTTGAACTTGACACCTTTAACGAAACAAATATTCCTTCACTCATTAGCCCACCACTATTTGATTGGGTAATTGAAAACTTGCTTAAAAATGCCCTTGATGCTATGGAAGGAAAAGGTAAAATCGCTGTAAGCATTAAAGACACTGCCTCACAAATAATTATAGATGTTGCAGATAGTGGTAAAGGCATTTTAAAAGCCAATATTGCCAAGGTATTTAAGCCTGGTTTTTCTACAAAAAAACGTGGCTGGGGTCTTGGTTTAACGCTTACCAAACGCATTATAGAGCAATACCACAAGGGGCAAATATTTGTGCTACAAAGCGAAGTAAACAAAGGCACTACGTTTAGAGTGATATTGAATAAATAAGAACCGCTGATTGATTTGATTGAAATGATGACCATGATTTCTTAAGCTTCAACATTCGTGTAATTCGAGTAATTGTAAATAATTCGTGAACTGCAATTCGTGTAATTTCTGTATCATTGCCTCAGAATTACAACTCAATGATTTTTCTACGTCAGAATTTAGATTTATTAGTTCACCCCAGATACTAAGGCAATTTATTTGCCATTAGCTGCTAAGTTATTTTATTGAATAACTTACTAGTCACTGACGATTTCTATTTTTTACTCCCGAAAGCTATCGGGATCACTCTTTACAAAATTTCACATTTATGAACTCTCATGCTTTATCTGAGCGTAGCGCTTATTATTTACAGTTAGAAGAACAATTTGGTGCGCACAATTACCATCCATTACCAGTAGTGCTAGACCGTGGTGAGGGCGTTTTTTTATACGATGTGGATGGCAGACGTTACTACGATTTTTTAAGTGGCTATTCTGCCGTAAACCAAGGGCATTGTCACCCTAAAATAATTGATGCTTTAACTACACAAGCCAGTAAGCTAACCCTTACCAGCCGTGCATTTCATAACAATTTATTAGGTGAGTATTCTAAATTTATAACTAGCTATTTTGGTTACGATAAAGTACTACCAATGAACACCGGTGTAGAAGGTGGCGAAACGGCTATTAAATTGGCAAGACGCTGGGCTTACGACAAAAAAGGTGTAGCAGAAAATCAAGCGAAAATCATTTTTGCTGAAGGCAATTTTTGGGGTAGAACGCTAGCTGCTATTTCATCTTCTACCGACCCAAGTAGTTACAAAGGGTTTGGGCCTTTTATGCCTGGTTTTGGCTTAGTACCTTACAATAATATTGCTGCTTTAGAAGTTGCTTTGCAAGACAATAATGTAGCCGCATTTATGGTAGAACCAATACAAGGTGAAGCAGGTGTTGTATTGCCAGATGATGGTTATTTGCAACAAGTAAGAGCACTTTGTACCAAATACAATGTACTATTTATTGCGGATGAAATTCAAACGGGGCTTTGTAGAACTGGCAAATTACTTGCTTGCGACCATGAAGCTGTAAGACCAGATATTTTAATATTAGGCAAGGCTTTAAGCGGCGGCACTATGCCTGTTGCAGCCATACTTGCAGATGATGACATTATGCTAAACATTAAGCCGGGTGAACATGGTAGCACTTACGGTGGTAATCCTTTGGCTTGTGCAGTTGCAATAGCTTCGTTGCAGGTATTAAAAGACGAGCAAATGGCTGAAAACGCAACAGCTATGGGCATTTTACTAAGAGATGAATTAACTAAAGTTCAATCGCCATTAATAAAAACTATAAGAGGTAGAGGTTTGCTAAACGCAATTGTAATAGAGCATGAAAACCCCGAAGCGGCTTGGGATATTTGCTTGGCTATGAAAGACAATGGCTTGCTTGCAAAACCTACGCATGGTGATAAAATTCGCTTTGCACCGCCTTTAATTATTACTAAAGAACAGGTTTTAGAAAGTGTAGAAATAATAGCTAAGTCGCTAAAAAGCTTCTAAGTTGCTGCGCAGGGAACAGAACGTACATACCGATAGCTATCGGTAGTGCGACGCAACAATAGCTAAATAGTAGCAATACCGCTGGCTCAATAAAAATAACAGTATTGGTTTGCCTTTTAAAAAGGCAAACCAATACCTAGTTGAAAGGCGTAGTTTTTAATTTTCACACCATTCTGTCTTGTATCTGTCCATTCAAAATCTCTAAAGTTTGTCCAGCCATTATTGGCTACTCTAGCAGGGTCTTTGAGTTTGTAGGCAAAATCGACGCGTATAAGGAAGAAAGAAAAATCGAGCCTTACACCTGTGCCTACACCAATGGCAATATCTCTTACAAAGTTTTTATAGTTTAATGTTGCGTCTACGTTATTGGGATCTTGTCGAATATTCCAAACATTACCAATATCGGTAAATACAGCGCTGCCAACTTTTACACCCGCAATGGTGGTTAATAAAAAGCGATACTCAGCATTTAACTCGAGGTTAAAATCACCAAATCTATCGGTATAGCCAGAGGTACTTGTATCGGCACTAAGCGATGAACCAAGACCTAACTGACGTAGCCCCCAAGCTCGCATACTATTAGGACCGCCAACAAAATATTGCTTAAACACAGGTATTGTTTGCCCACTTTTGGTAGGTACAGCTGCACCCACAAAAGCTCGTAAAGCCAACTCATCTTTGGTAAATTTTTTTAGGTAACGATATTCACCTTCTAGCTTTACATACGAGAATATACGGTCGCCTAACTTGGTAAACAAATTGGTGAGTAAACCACTTTCTTCAGCAAATAATCTAATGTTATGAATTTTAGATTTATCCGCACCACTAAATAGAATATTTTTTGCCAAACTAGCACCAACCACATTACCGTTTCTAAAAGAGTTACGCAGAAAAGGATTGTCTTTAAACAGTTGAATTAAGCCATCTAAAGTATCTACCTTATACAATTCTATATTAGGAAAACGAAATTGTGTAGACACATTGCCTTTAGTATAATCGAAACCAAAATTGAGATTTAGTGAACGCAATTGGTAAAAATCAATACGATTGGTGTAAGCACCTTGGGCACTAAAAATAGTTTTCTTGTTATCAATCTTATTGATTTGTCCAGTTAACCATTTCCAATTTTTAAAGGGCTGAATGATTCTAGGAAAACTGTATGAATGAGACAATGTAAACTGCTCTGTTTGTACAAAAGGCTTAGGTGCAATGTTGGCTACCTGCTTATCAATATTAAACTCAAAACCAAACCTAGCTTGGGTTAAAGATTGTATGGCTTGTTTCCAAACGTTTCTGTTTTTATAGGTTAAATTAGTAGCTAAGCCTAATAAATTACCCGAACCAATATCGCCTGTATTTCTACTACCTTCAAAATCAATACCCCAACTTTGCTTTGGTGCGGGCAACAAAAAGAAATGAAAATCTATGCTATCAGAATTTAGTCTTACAACTGCTTTTGCATCTACTTGCTTCCACGAACCAATTTGATTGAGTTTATTGATGCTTTTGTAATAAGCGTTTTCATTGTACAAACCACCGCGAATTAAATAAGTGTGTTCACGCAATGGCCTAAACCTAAACTTATCTTCATCAAAACGCATCACGCCACTTTTATGAAAAGACTCTTTGTAATCTTTTCTTGCCATTAAAGTATCCGCATTGTAATACACGTTTTTAATATCAGGATAGTAATACAAATTGCCTACATAGTATTGCTTCAGCTTTAGTGTATCTTTTATTTTTTTCAGCATCATTGTAAAGCGCCACTTGGGGTCTTCTTTACGTGCATTGGCTGCGTCGTTTATTATTTGCGCTTGCGCTAATGGATCTATTGATAGCGTTAATAATTTAGCATTCAAAGTATCTGCAAGGGCATATATATCTTCACGGTTTAAGTTGTAATAACCGTTGCTTCTGTATAAATAAGCCAATCTATCTAGCTCATCGCTTACAATTTGTTTTGAGTAAGGCTTACCTTGTTTTAGCAAACTATATTTTGCTTGCGCCAATGTGATATTTTGTAACGTAGAATCTATTGGCTTGTGCAACGTGTCTATCATGGCAAAGCTAACTGTATCGATAGTGATGCGTTTACCTACATCTACCAGAAACTCAATATTGGTGCGTAATTGCAACACAGGTACACGTTTGCTGAACAACTTACCAATACGTTCTTTTACCACAACAGAATCTATAGTAACCGAATCTTTAAACCTAGCGTAGTAATAACCTTGCGAGTTTAAAAAGGCATTCATAAAACCACGGCTGCGGCTTATGTTAGCACTATCGTACACAGCAGGCTTTTTTAGGCGGTAAATAAACCCAAACTGCTGCACCTTTCTTGCTTTTAAACTGTCATCCCAATAATTATCTAGTTCTAATGTTAGCCGTTTTTTCTCATCTTTACCCACGTTATTTTTAAGCGTTATTTTGTTTGAGAAAACAAAAGGCTTGTTTACAGGAAACTCTTTTACGCTACTGCAAGCAGCAAATAATAATACGATACCGAATAAACCAAGTATTTTTTGAGGCGAAATGCTGTTGCTAACAAAAATCATAGATGATGTTAAGTAAGAATGAAGTCAAATATATTCAAAGTTTGTACCACAAAAAGCAAAGACAGCAAGAAGGCCTGTTTATTGCCGAAGGCCCAAAGCTTGTAAGCGAACTACTAACGAGTGATTTTGCCATTAAAACCATTTACGCTACCTCAAAATGGCTTGTTGCAAATACGGTTAAAAATGCTGAAATAATTACTGTGACTGAGCAAGAATTAGAACGTATTAGCAACTTACAAACACCCAACCAAGTGCTAGCTGTGGTGCAGCAGTCATTACCAAACACTAAGCCAAATTTTTCTAGTGGCCTTAGTTTGGCATTAGATGGTATTCAAGACCCAGGTAATTTGGGCACTATTATTCGCATTGCAGATTGGTTTGGCATTACACAAATTATTTGCAGCCTAGACACGGTAGAGCTTTACAATCCAAAAGTTATACAAAGTACCATGGGTAGTTTTTTGCGTACCAAATTGTGGTATCAAGACCTAGCAACTACGCTTACAACAGCTAATGTGCCTGTATTTGGTGCCTTGCTAGATGGCCAATCTATTTACCAAACAACAAAACCTACAGCGGGTATTTTAGTAATAGGCAGCGAAGGCAATGGCATTAGCAATGCAGTATTACCGTTCATTTCTCACCCAGTAACCATACCAAGAATTGGTGGCGCTGAAAGTCTAAATGCAGCCGTTGCCACAGGTATTATTGTGTCGCATCTTACCTAAACTGTATCGCTTTTACAGGCTTAATATTTTTTACAATCAGTGTAGGAATAATCAATGCTAAAAAGCAAACGACCGCAGCCACCACACATACCACAGCCACTTGCCACCAAATAATATGTATAGGTGCATACGCTACATAGTACAAAGCTTCATCCATGTGAATAATATGTGTAGCTTGTTGCAGCAAGCAAAGCCCAACACCCACCACCAAGCCCATACCAATACCTGCCAACGAAATAAAACTTGCGTAGTACAAAAATATTTCTTGAATAGTGGTATTAGTAGCGCCAATAGCTTTTAAAATGCCTATCATACGTGTACGTTCTAGCACCAATATCAGCAAGCATGTAACTAGGTTAATGATGGCTACAATACCCATAATAATAAACACCACGTACTTATTGGTGTCTTGCACATTCAGCCAATCAAAAATATTAGGATAGGTTTCTTTAATGGTTCTGCTTAGCCACTCGGTAGGCAATTGGTCTTTTAGCTGGGCATTAAACGCATTCATTTGCGAATAATCACTCATCAATATTTCGTAGCCGCCTATTTGGTTAGGTTGCCAGTTATTCAAGCGCTGTATCAACCGCAAATCACCCACCGCAAATATTTTATCGTACTCTTCTATACCTGTGTTAAAAATGCCCACCACCACTAGCTTTCTCGAGGCATTGGCAATGCCTGCATCTTGCGATACAAAATGAATTCTAATGGTATCGTTTACCGCTATTTGCAAGGCTTTAGCCACAGGCTGCGACACAATAATTTCTTTCGAATAGCTACTATCACCAAAGCGCAACCACCTACCCTGCTTTAAAAATTGACGAAACGTCACACTGTCGTAATTTGCTTCTACACCTTTAAACAGTATGCCTTCAATCTCTTTATTTTTTTCTACCACCGCACTTTTAGTAGCAAAAGCCTGCACCGTTTTGTAGTAAGGTTGTTGGCTAATAATGCGCACCACCGTATCATTTTTATTAATAGGCGTTTCTTCGCTAATCAGGTTTTTAGCATTCTCATAATGCTGCACCCTTACATGGCCCCAAAAGCTAAACACTTTTTCGCTCACCGTTTTTTCAAAGCCATTTACAAAAGCCAAAGTCATAATCATAGCAGCCACACTTAAAGCCGTAGCAGCAATAGATAAGCGAATAATAAAGCGAGAAAAAGATTGCTGTTTGTTAAAAGCAATACGCTTAGCAATAGTAATAGCGATACTCAAAATAGTGCGATTATTTACCCGCTAAAACTACAACTGTTTTGGTTACCAGCTTTTGTAATACTATGTCACATCGTTGCGTCGCACTACCGATAGCTATCGGTATGTACGTTCTGTTCGCTGTGCAGCTTTTATTGTAGCGTAGATGTTTCATAAAAAAAACTAAGATTGCAATGTCATGCTGAGGAACGAAGCATCTAATCGAAACTTGCTAAAAAGTTGTTGGCAAAAGGCGCAGCAACAGCGGGCAAAATGCTTGGTTCATCACAAAACAAAACTGCCCATTACACTTCTGTAATGGGCAGCTTTTAAAAGTTACAAGCGTTAATGCTTATTAACCTCTTTTTGCTTTGTGAATTTGATGTTCCGCTCTTTTAATTGGGTGCTTTACACCATCTTTTTTTAAATCTTTTGCGTCGGCAGCAATATCTTTTTTGTCGGCTTTTATGTCTTTGGTTTCTGCTTTTGCAGCCGCTTTATCACCTGCTTTTAAATCAGCTTTGCGTTCACGCTTGTCTTTACGTTCTTCACGTATGTCCTTACGTAAATCCTTCATGTCAGCTTTCTTGTCAGTAGAAGGTGCTTGTGGTGTAGTGGTTTGTGCCATTGAAGCAATGCTTAGCAAAAGGCCTGTAGCGGCAATAAAAATTACTTTTTTCATGGTGTGTTTATTTTTTTGTTAGTAATACCATGAAGACGGCACACGCAATTTAAGGTTTAAGCAACCTTTGTTTTACTTAACAACCATAACATTTCTTTAGCAAACTTGGCTATTCGCTAGTTCATTTACCCAAAATGCAACAGATATAATGACGAAATACAAATTGATAGCT
Organism: Parasediminibacterium sp. HNIBRBA5674; assembly: GCF_056745525.1. Lineage (NCBI taxonomy): Bacteria > Pseudomonadati > Bacteroidota > Chitinophagia > Chitinophagales > Chitinophagaceae > Parasediminibacterium > Parasediminibacterium sp. HNIBRBA5674. Next base: position 96,862 of record NZ_JBQWIE010000013.1, read on the forward strand.
CAAACGGCGGCCGTTTGACAATTCATATTACCCTATTTCACATACGAATAGCTATTTTGCACTAAAAAGAAGAAGAAATTTCAGAAAAAGAAAATATCTTGCTTGAGGGAACTTTTTATTCTCAAATACTGATTTCATCATGGAACTAACAAATTGGATTAACAAAAAACTTTCTGACATAGAAAATGATAATGAATTCAAGAAATATTTTGAAGATTCGACAATTGAAAATATTCTTGAAACGGATTTTCTAATTAATAATTCAATGGGTATAGATTTAATTTTGACAGAATTGCAAATAATCGAAACCATACATCTTTTTTCTGCTGATGAAATAAATGGTATCTCTTGCTATGAAGGGCAAATGCCATTTAATTTAAACTTTACAAGCTCAAGAACTGAAGTTAATGCTATTCTAGGAAAACCTAAGAGAAGTGGTGGTGGCTACAACAGTATTGTTGGTCACACTCCTTTATGGGATAAATATTATTTTGCAAATTATACTTTACATTTTCAGTATTCTGACCAAAGCCAATCTATAGATTTAGTAACTATTGGCTCATTAGAAACAGAACCATATCTCAATAGCGATTTACAATAGTTAATCCATAACTATTTTTTGTCAAAATCCTCTAAGTATAATTAAGCATTAGCATTGCTGTATAAATTAGGTCAAATTGTTCTTCTTCTCAAAACCTCACAAAATCCCCCTCACCCATTACTTTTACCATATGAAACGCCTATTCTTTTGTAGCATCTTATTGTGGTCTATCAGTGCATCGGCACAAATCAATACTGATAATATTGTAATGCCCTGCATTAAAACCGTAAAATTATTTCAGCAAAACAACCAAGAAAGTCTACCTATTATCAACCTTAATTCTACCGATTTTCATACTTGCTGCTATCAAGTATTGCAGTTTTAGCGCCTTCAGAAGGCAATGGACTATTGTTTAATACTCGCTTTGGCAAAGCCACATAGATATTCTTCTGTTGCAATGTGCGACGCAAATAATGCATTATAGTAGTACAAGAGTCGGTTACATAAAACTACTATCGCATCTTTTTTGCCTTCTTAGTTCCTTTTGTGTGAAATCCCTTTGTGTGAAAATTTTACACAAACTGAAAACTATCGCCATCAAACAAGCCTTTGTCGCTGAGTTTTAAATGCGGAATAACGAGCAAGGCCATAAAACTGAGGGTCATAAAAGGGGCGGCAAGGGTGCTGCTTAATTGTTCTTTTACAAACGCATCGATGGCGGTGTAGGTAGCGGCAACTTGGTAACCATCATTGGCACTCATTAAACCCGCCACAGGCAAGCCAAGTACGTGCTGCCCTTGTGTGCCTACCGCACTTACGCCACCTTTTTCCTGAATGACTAGGTTAATGGCTTGGGCAAGGCTCTCGTCATCTACACCTACGGCTACAATATTGTGGCTGTCGTGCGCTACCGACGAGGCAATGGCACCTTGTTGCAAGCCTATATTTTTAATAAAAGCTTTGGCTACAAGTGCATTATGGTAGCGATTTACGACTACCATTTTTAAAATATCGGTGTTGGTATTGCTTACCAAAGCATCTTTTATAATAGTGGCATCGCAATACAGTTTATTGGTAATCAACTGGTCTTCTAGGGCTTCAATTACTGGTATTTTGCCATCGGCAATAGGGTAGTTGGTGGTGGTAATAGCCAATTGTTCGGTAGTAATCGCATCGCAATCAAACTGGTTAATAGGTGTAACGTCAACAGATTGTATAAACGATTTACCATCCTGCGCTACTAATTCGCCGTTAATATAAGTATGGCTAATATTGAAGTTTACAAGGTCATCCGCAATAATAAAATCGGCAGCATCATCCACACGCAGCAAGCCAATATCAAGCTTGTAATGCAACACAGGATTTACACAAGCTGCTTGTAGAATATTGAAAATATTAATGCCTTTAGCCACAGCCCTTGCACATAATTGGTTAATATGCCCAACCATTAAACTATCAGGGTGCTTGTCATCGCTACAAAACAGAATTTCATTTGGGTAATCGTGAAGCAAGTCAATTAATGCTTCAAAGTTTTTAGCAGCACTACCTTCACGAATAATAATCTTCATGCCATAGCCAAGCTTATCAAGCGCTTCTTCTTTGGTAAAACACTCGTGGTCGGTAGAGATGATAGCCCCCCCGCCCCCCATTGGGGGGATTTCAGAAACAGGTTGAGTAGGTTCTGAATTGTTTTTGCTGCTGAATTGGTTAAGGTTATCGTCAATATTATTGAATGAAGACTCGTTCTCAAAATAGGGGATTTCAGACGCAGGCTGACTAGATGCAAGTAAGCCTAGTTTTTCAGAAATTGCTGTAACTACTTTTTCTGTTTGATATAAAACTTCATCGTTTGTAAATCTGATAACCTCAAAGCCTAGCTTATTTAGTGCTTCAGTTCTTTCAATATCGCTAACAATATTTTCTGGTAATTGATGAATTAAGCCATCAACTTCAATGATTAATTTTTTTGCAAGGCAAACAAAATCTGCAATGTAACTATCAATTATGTGCTGTCTTCTAAACTTATAGTTGTCCAGTTTATTACCTCTTAAGCTTTCCCACAAAACAATTTCGGCTTGTGTTGGATTGCTTCTATGTTCTTTTACAAATGTTTTAAGCAAGCCATATAACATTGGATTTGCGGTTTGATAAGCCCCCCCGCCCCCCAATAGGGGGATTTTAGAAACAGTTTGAGTAGCTTCTGAAATTTCTTTATTACCATTAATATTTGGAGCAACGTATTGTTCATAGTACGCTTTCCAAGTCCCCCCTTTGGGGGGTGGGGGGGCTATGTATTTTCGGGCATCTTCGCCACGTAGACCCGGTGCATGACCGTCAATTGGTTTACCTAGTGCTTTAGCCGAAGCAATTTTTTTCATCACTTCTTCATCGTTAAACAACACACCGGGAAAATTCATCATTTCGCTGAGGTACTTAATCTCATCTTTTAGTAACAGCGCATGTACATCGGCACTATCAAGTGCCGCACCTGCCGTTTCAAACGTGGTAGCAGGTACGCAGCTTGGCGCACCAAAGTTGAACTTAAAGTTTACCTGCTTGCCATTATCTATCATAAACTCTACACCAGCCATACCACATACATTGGCTATTTCGTGAGGGTCACTCACAGTACCTACAGTACCATGCACCACAGCAAGCTTGGCAAATTCGCTAGGCACTAGCATACTACTTTCTACATGCACATGACTATCAATAAAACCGGGCAAAATAAAGCCTGTTACAGGTTGCTCGTTGCTGGTTACAGGAGTGATAGATTCAATCTTACCATTACTAACAACAACAGTTGCTGGAAAAATTGTTTTATTAAATACATCTACCAAATTGCCTGTAACTGAAAATGATTGTGCCATAGTATGCTTGTAAAAATGTGATACGATAGCGACGAAAATAGTTCATTATGAACGATTATGGTAGTAATGCAGGGCAAACGCATCTAAATTTCTTTAAAGAGTATATTTTCTAAGAACTTATCGTTTAATATACACATCATCCTTTT